>NZ_QTXQ01000006.1:0-238038 GCF_003461725.1 Anaerostipes sp. AF04-45 | reverse complement strand
GGAAAGGTAAGGAGTAAGTTTGATGGAACGTTCTGTATGTAGTTTTGAAGGTACATAAAATGAAAAAGCGGGATAAAAAATAAAAGTATTTTTTATCTTTTTGCTGTATATAGGGGCATAGTTCAGTTGGTAGAATAACGGTCTCCAAAACCGCAGGTCGAGGGTTCAAGTCCTTCTGCCCCTGTTAAAAAGTCTAGGAAATTAACTTTCCTAGACTTTTTCTTTTACTTATTATCACAGTCAGTTTTTTTATCCGTAGGATATCCGTTTCCCTGTGCATCTGTTCCGGGATCAGCTGATGCCGTGTCATTGCTTTTTTTAAGCGCATGATTTGTGATACCGGCCTCATAGGACCCTTTTGGAATTGTATTGATTTCTTTATCGCCTCTTGCTTTTTTCATATCGGCCTCCTTTTTCTGCATTTATATTATCTCCAAATCAGAAGAAAAGATGAAAGATTTTCAAATTAACAGAGTGTCTTTGAAAAGATAAAAAACTCATGCTATTGACAAAACAACAAAAAGGGCTGAAGATGAGATAGTGTTCGGTGAATAGGAAATTGGAAAGGATCTAAAATATGAGAAGAAAAGACAGAGAAATTACAGATTTTAATGAAATGCTTGAGATCATGAAAAAATGTGATGTTTGCAGGATTGCATTGAATGATGAAGAATTTCCCTATATTGTTCCGCTGAACTTTGGACTAGATATACAAGAAGATAAAGTTTTACTCTATTTTCATTCCGCCATGAAAGGGAAAAAACTAGATTTGATTACAAAAGACAATCGTGCGGCATTTGAAATGGACTGTGACCACAACTTTATCCTCTATGAAGAGAGAATGAGCTGTACTATGGGGTATGCAAGTATTACCGGACATGGAATCATAGAATTTGTACCTAAAGAAGATAAATATGAAGCGCTGAAGATATTAATGAGACATTACCATGCAGAGGATTTTAAATTTAATACAGATATGATAAAAGTAACGACTGTTTTAAAAATGACAGTTACAGATATGGTCGGAAAGAGGCGAAATAATATCCATTAGAAACTGCATTGCAGAGCCGGGGATCAGCCCTCTGACTCTGCAACAATTTCCTCCAGAACACGGATGAGGTCGTGAATTGTATTTAACTCCACGTTGCGTTCCAGGATCATATCCTTTAATTCGATACTGAGCGTTTCAAATTTTGGACGAAGCTCAGGAGAAACATAAGACATCTTTATCACCTCATAGAATAGTATGGGCAAACATAACGATTCTTATTAAATAAATAATTCATAAATACCTAAAATCAAGATTAAAAGGCCGGAAATTAAAGCAGCATAGTTTCCGAAAATATCAGACAGAAATCTTTTTCCTGCGGCCATACCTGTTGTGAGAAAGAATAAACTGAAAAAAAATGTGAAGGCTGAGGTAAGATATGGATTTAATCCGGTAATTCCGGCACCAAAGCCAAGACCAAGGTTATTTAAGGTCAGCGCCATTGAAAGAGCAATTAAAGAAGCAATAGGCATGGCGTGCCGCTTGGTGCGGCCAGTAGCCAAGGCCTTTTTTTCTTTTTCAGAAAGATCATCCGGTACATTCTTTTTAAAAAAGTAATCCATCATCATCCAGATACCGAGAAAAATAATAATCAGGCAGCCAAAGGTATTTGCTGTGGAAATTGATAGGATGCTCACCAGCCATTCCCCCAGGAACATAGATAGGAAGGTTCCTATGGAAGTGAGAAAAGAAATTGTAATATTATCTACAATATGATACCGGCATCCCTTAGTGCCATAGGCGGCGCCAAGAAAAAAAGCATCGATATTCGCTGAGATCGAAAATAAAATGACAGATATTAGATGCATATGAAATCCTTTTATTTTGTTGTTTTATATATAATATGGCAAAAGTAAAAATCAGTTCTAAATAAAAATATTATTACAACTGGTAATATATTTATATTACCAGTTGTAATATTGTTGGAAATATAGTATAATAATAATATCAAAAAAGTAAGATCAAGGAGGATAAAAATGGTCGGTATTTTAATTGCTACTCATGGAGGATTTGCTGAGGGCCTGTTAAGCGCAGTGGAACTGATTGCCGGAAAGCAGGAAAAGGTCGAGACTGTCGGCTTATATCACGGAGACGGAGTCGATGAATTTGAAGGTAAGATTACAGCTGCAATGGACAAGCTGGATGATGGAGACGGTGTGCTGGTATTCGTAGACATCCTTGGAGGAACACCATCCAATACCGTTATGAGGTGCTTCTCGAAAAAGGATCATATGAAAGCCATTGCAGGTATGAATATGGCGATGGTAGTTCAGGCGGTCATGATGAGAGAAGGAATGGATCTGGATTCTTTATGTGACGAGTGTGTTGAGGTTGGCAATCAGCCGCCGATTCTGCTGCATGACATGTATGCGGACATGGTAAAACAGCAGAGTGAGGATACAGAAGAAGACGAAATTTAAATTAGCTTTATGGATGCAGCCGGAAAAACCGGCTGCATTTTTTATTCTTCAGGAAAGACTTTCACGCAAAGTTGTCAAGCCCTTCAAAGAATCAGGAGTTGGGGAGATGAGGCGGCTTGCCTACTTTGCCCATCCATAAAACAAAATGGATCAGTTTAATTAAAAAGGGCACCCACAAAAAGCGGATGCCCAACCAACAAAAATGAGTTAGAGTTACCAAATTTAATCTAAGATACTGCTTGCAAAAACTTTCATAGCAGCCTTTACGTTTTCTTTCATGGCAGATTTGCCGGCAGCAATGATGTCATGGAAGAATACCTTCTCATCTCCGGCAGCGTTGATGAATTCACGAACTTTGTTTCCGCCAGCCATGGCGCTGTATGTATAGTAGTTGATCTTAGTAATTCCGTTCTGGATGGAAGTCTTGAAGTCTTCATCAGAAACACCGGAACCTCCATGCATTACGAATGGAATATCGATCTTATTTTTGATTTCTGTGATACGGTTTAAGTCAAGTTTTGGCTCTGTCAGGTAAACACCGTGAGTGGTACCGAAAGAGATGGCAAGTGCGTCAACACCAGTTCCTTCTACGAATGCCTTTGCTGTATCAGGATCTGTATAGCAGTCTTCCAAAGACGCAAAGTCTTCGGCTCCCACAGCTCCGCGTCCTTCTCCGCCTCCTACGGCTGAAGTAAAGATATGCCCTAATTCGGCTTCAACGGACACGCCGGCGGCATGTGCGATCTTGACCATTTCTTTTGTCTCTTCAAAGTTTTCTTCATAACTCTTTGCAGAAGCGTCATACATAACAGATGTAAATCCAAGGCGGATTGCCTGAACGCATAAGTCAAAGGAAGCACCGTGATCCAGATGAACACATACAGGAACAGAAGCGCGTCTTGCATAGTCCAGCATGATTGGCCCAATTTCCTGCATAGTGATTAAGTTTTCATGCACCTCTGCATGCTGGATAATGACAGGAACATTGAGTTCTTCAGCGGCAGAGATCACTGCCTGTATAGATTCCAGATTAGGAACATTGAATGCGCCGACAGCATACTTTTTCTCTTTTGCATCTTCTAAAATTTCTTTCATTGTTACTAGCATATCTTATACCTCCGTGAATCATTCATTACTTGGCTATAACAAAATTATAACCGATGGTAATAATAAAGTCAAATGCAAAATTACCAATGGTAATACTGATTGGTTTGAGAGTGAAGAACGGACAGCAGGATCTCTTTATTCTCCTTGACTGTATGCCCGGATTTAAACAGACCGGAAGTACCACCGGTAAATATGTCGGCCCCGGCCTGGTAAAGGGTATTTACCGTTGAGGGATTGACATTTCCATCAGCCTGGATGGAGACAGACATCCCGGCTTCTGACAGTCTGTGTCTCATCTCTTTAATATGTCCGAGACTGTTTTGCTGCATGGTTTGACCGGAAAAGCCCGGATTGACAGTAAGCTTTAAGATCCAGGGAACTTCTTTTGCCAAAGCAAGGAAATCGTCCGGAGGAGCAGTATCACATTTAAAGGCTAATACAGGCTGGGCACCAAATTTCCTTATCAGATCAAAGGTTTTCAGCGGATGCTCCATAGCTTCGTAGTGCACGGCTATATAATCTGCACCCAGTTTCGCAAAGCGCTCAATATAAGCATCGGGATTGTATGCGGCCAGGTGCGCCTCGATGGGCAGGGTTACCTCCGAACGCATCATTTCTAATAATGTATCCCCTAAAATGAAGCATTTGTTAAACTTTCCGTCTACCATATCATAGTGGAAAAATGATATGCCGGACTGTTCGGTTTCCACAATCTGTTCCTTTAAATGAAGTAAATCCATACAGGATACAGAAGCAGAAACACAGGGTGGATTTAATATAAGCTGTCTCATGGATGAAACCTTCCTTTCTTCTATATAAAATGAGAATAAGTTGTTTCTTACTGTTCAGTATAAGAAAGAAAATACAGGAATGCAATAAATATAACCGATGGTCATGAAGTTTGTATAATGTTTATATATTTTTTATAAATTTAAGTCACTTTTCACAAAAAGAGCGAAATATCATAAAAAAAGTTGACATTTTAGTGAGTAGTGGTAATATAGAATATAACCAGTGGTTGTATTGAAGGGCAGCCAAAAAATGAGTAAGAGTTCATATTTTTCTAACGAAGGGAGCAGGCATTATGAAGATCGATGGTATTGTATTAGTGAGGATTGATGACAGACTGATTCATGGTCAGGTTATGACTTCCTGGCTGAATTACACCAGTGCAAACAAAATCATGATTATTGATGATGAAGTTGCAAATGACGCATTTATGAAGAGCGTGCTGAAAACATGCGTGCCGGCAAATGTAAAGCTGGCAACATTCACAGTGGAAAAGGCAGCAGCAAGATTAAAGAAAGGTTTTGCAGGAGACAAATGTATTATCCTTGTAAAATATCCAAAAACATTATATCGCCTGATGAGTGAGGGAATTGTTTTTGATCACGTCAATATCGGAGGCATGGGAGTAAGCGGTGACCGCACAAAGTTCTTCCGCAACATTTCCGCTTCAGAAGAAGAAAAGAAAATGCTGAAAGAATTAGTGGAGGCAGGATCTAAAATAGGTGTGAGGATCATTGCCGAAGACAGCGAAACCGACATTTCAAAGATGCTTTAGAGGGACAGACTACATAACCAACAAGAGAAACAGAACCATATGAGAAACTATCAATGAAAGCGACGAATAAAGGAGGTTAAGTATGAAAATTACATTAATTCAAGCGCTTTTGATTGGTATCGTTTATTACCTGGGTAATATCGGTACACCATGGCTATCACTGCTGGGAAGTATCTCGGTTGTATACAAACCGCTGGTAGCCGGAACTTTAGTAGGTTTTATCTTAGGAGACCCTGTACAAGGATGTATCATCGGCGCAGCAATCAACCTGCCGTATGTAGCATTTATCTCCGCAGGAGGAACCGCTCCTCAGGACCCGGGCCTTGCAGGTACAGTTGGAACCGCATGGGCAATGGCAGCAGGAGTAAACCCGGCAGCAGCAGTAACAATCGCTCTTCCGCTTGGACTGCTCGGAACGATGGTCTGGGTAGCACATATGACCTTGGACGTAACCTTTGTACATATGGCTGATAAAGCAGCAGAAGAAGGAAACCTTGAGAAAATTTGTTTCTGGCACGTAGTACCGCCGCAAATCCTGATGTTCCTGCTCTGTGTTGTACCGGCAACCGCAGCAACTTATTTTGGATCAACGGCTGTAAAAGGAATTATTGATTCACTGACAGGACGCCCGCTGACGGTATTAACCGTAATCGGAGGACTGCTTCCGGCTCTTGGTATTGCCATGAACCTTCGTGCAATCGGAAGACCTGGTACACTCCTGTTCTTCCTTGTAGGATTTATTCTGGTCGTATATCTGAAACTGCCGGTAATCGCTGTAGCAGTATTAGCCGGAGTTATCGGATATTTCTACACAATGTTAAGTAACCAGACACCGCAGGCTGCAGCCGCCGGGGATTCCGGAGGAGCAGCACCTATAGAAGACGATGAGGAGGATTTTTAATATGGCTGAAGAAACAAAAAGAAGTTTAACAAAAAAAGAAGTCGTAAAAGCCTTCTGGAGATGGACCTTCTTCTCTCATGCAAACTACAACTATGAGCGCTTGGAGGCAACAGGTCTCGTATTTGCCATGAAGCCGGTGATTAAAAAGCTTTATGGAGACAGACCGGATGAATATAAAGCATGTATTCAAAGACATATGCAGTTCTTTAACACAGAGCCTCATATCGGAGGTGTTATTCCCGGTATTGTTCTGGCTATGGAAGAAGAGCGCGCAAACGGCGCACCGATCACTGATGAGGCGATCAACGGTGTAAAGACCGGTCTGATGGGACCTTTTGCAGGTATTGGTGATACATTATGGCAGGGTACACTGACACCGATCCTCTTAGCTTTCGGTATCAGCCTTGGATCTCAGGGAAATCTTCTGGGACCGGTTATCTACACATTGTTAATGTTCGGTATCATGTTCCCGGTAGCTTATATCTGCTGGATGAAGGGATACAGCTTAGGTAAAGAAGGTATTGAAAAGATTCTCGGCGGAAACCAGCTTCAGATGCTGATCACAGGTGCATCGGCCATGGGTGCTATCGTACTGGGTGCTCTGTCCGCACAGTTTGTAACTGTTAAGTGTTCTGCGATCATCAAGCTGGGCGCATTGAAGATGAATGTGCAGGAAACAGTATTTGATCAGTTATTCCAGGGAATCTTACCGCTGGCAGTGACGCTGTTCACCTTATATCTGCTGAAGAACAAGAAGATGAAAGCCACAACTGTTATGTTGATTCTGGTTGTCATCGGAGTTGTATTAGGTGCGGTCGGCTTCTTAGGTGCATAATATATTAAATTGTCAGAAACGTCGTGGAGGAAGAACAATGGGAGAAATGGCAAGAACCCTTGTGTTTACAGGGGAAAAGCAAATTGAGATACAGGAATATCCGATTCCTGAAGTCAGTGATGATATGGTTCTGGTAAAAACAGATGCGTGTGCAATCTGCACATGGGAGCAGAGGGTTTATACCGGAGTAAAAAAAGTAGATTTTCCGTTTATCGGCGGACATGAAATGGTCGGGAAGATTGTCAAGATGGGCAAAAATGTGGACCAGAGACAGTGGAGTGTCGGTGATTTTGTGGCAGTCGGAGTAACGCTGCCATGCAAAAACTGCTATCAGTGTAAGAGCGGAAATGAGCAGAACTGTGAACATTTTGATCACAGCAAACAGTTAGAGGGACTTCCGGAGAAAGGTATGGGCGGATTGAGTTCTCATCTCTTAGTACATCCGTCAAATCTGTTTCATTTACATGATATCACACCGGAAGAAGCAACGATCACAGAACCATTATCCTGTGTGCTGCACAGTGTAGAAACTGCTGATATTCAATTTGGCGACACCGTTGTTGTGATCGGATGCGGAATCATGGGACTGCTGCACACGATCCTTGCAACAAAACGGGGAGCCTCTGTCATTGTCTCCGACACGAATGAAGAAAGAACAAAGCTGGGCTTAGAGCTGGGCGCAAACTATGCGGTAAATCCGGCGAAGGAAAAACTGGAAGAACGCGTAAAGGAAATCACAGGCGGAAACATGGCACAGGTTGTGTTTGATACGACACCGATCTCTAAAGTTGCTGAGGACGCAGTGAAAGCTGTCGCTAACAACGGACGTCTGGTACTTTACAGTTCATTCTATCCGGATACTCCGATCTCTATCAGCCCGGATTGGCTTCACAAGAGCGGTGCAAAGCTGATGGGTACTGCAAACTCCAACACCGTAGATTTTACAAAAGCGACGAGACTGCTCTCAGAGGGAGTTGTGGATGTAAAACCGTTTGTCAGTGAAGTATATGATTTGAGTGATTATCAGAAAGCATTTGAATCTGCCATTAAGGGTGATAAGTTCAGAGTAGTATTAAAATTCTAAAGACGGGTGACCTTGTTGGTTGCCGCTGTCAGGATGCGGATGAAGCAGAGAGGGAGCCGGTTAAATAATGGCTTGCTCTCTGTTTTTCTAAACAAATGTATATTTAAAAAACCGCTTTTATCCAACAGGATTTATGGTGTATACTATAGGTATCTGGGGTAATATTCGTTAAGAACTGAGGTCTCTTATACAAAGGAGGGCGTATGAGTGAAGTGAAAAAAAAGCAGCTGCTGTATATGCAGCTGAGAGATTCCATTTTGGCAGACTATAAGGACAAGCCATACTATTCTCCTTTGCCGGGGGAGCGTGAACTGTGCGATATTTATTCTGTCAGCCGGCCTACAGTCAGAAAGGCACTTGAAATCCTTGAGGATGAAGGATGTATCATAAGGCTGACAGGAAAAGGAGCGTTTTTTATCGGCAATAAGGAGTTTGTGGATGCGAATAATGATATGAGGTTCTCAGATATTGCTTTCTACAATCAGGTTAGTCTGAGGGGAGACTATACGAGCAGTAAGGTTCTGCTGCAGAAGATTGAGATTGCAGATAAAGAGGTTGCTGTGATGCTGAGACTTCCCAAAAATGCCAAGGTGTTTCATCTGGAGCGTCTGAGGTATATCAACGGCAAATTGTATTCTCTGGCCAATGCATATATTCCCTATGAGCTTTGCCCTGAGCTTACGGAGTATGATTTTTCAGACCGTTCTCTGCACAACACACTTTGTCAGTACGGTCATGTGCCGTTTAAAGCGGACAAAACCATAGAAATTTCTAAAGCATCCGAGTATGATGCCATGCATTTGGATCTGAAACCAGGGGACCCGATCTCGATTTCTTCCACAGTGACGTACGATGAGCAGGGGAATATGCTGGAATATGCGGTGACGAGGGCTGATGCATATAAGACTCTGATACAGATGCAGGTATATAATCAGGATCACGTAAAAGACAAGGTTATGAGAGAGAAGCGCCAGTAGTACGCCGGCGCTTTTCAATTTCTTGTTGTATTATTTGTATATAAATCAAAATTTAGGGGGTTGACATCTGTCAAGCCTGCGGATATAATGAATGCATAAAGAAGAATAACTGGTGATATTTATTATTCGAGGATTGTCACTGTTCGGCAGGCAAAACCGGATTTTACGAGAAGGGAAAGTTTTTTGAGGGAAACTTGTACCGCTCTTGTAGAATTGGGTTTTTTTTCTTTTGTTCATGTTTATGAGGAGAGGCATTATGAAGATAACGAAGGTAATCAACAACAACGTAGTCAGTTCCACAGATGAAGCCGGTAATGAAGTCATTTTGATGGGAACCGGACTGGGATTTAAGGGAAAAGAAGGAAAGGTCGTTGACGAGAGCAAGATCCAGAAAATTTTTCATCTGGAAGATGCCGGAGTCAGTCAGAGGTTTAAGGAGCTGATCACAGATCTTCCGATGGAGCTTTTAAATACGTGCAGCAACATCATCATGTATGCGAAAGGAATTCTCGACACGAAACTCAATGAAAACATCTACATTACGCTGACAGACCATATCAACTTTGCGCTTCAGAGAATGGAGCAGGATATGATGTATCCGAATCCATTGAGCAGGGAAGTGAAAACGTTCTATGACCTGGAGTATAAGATCGGAGAGTATGCCCTGGGAATTGTGGAAAAAGACCTGGGAGTAAGACTTCCCAAGGATGAGGCAGTATCCATTGCACTCCATGTGGTCAGCGCGGAGTATGACACGAAGGTCCGGGATACGGTTCAGATTACCACCTTTATCAAAAATGTTATAGATAAAGTGAAAGATTATTTTCAGATGGAACTTACGGAAACTTCTCTGAACTATGAAAGATTTATCACACACCTCAAATTTTTGTCAAGAAAAGTTATGTCAGGAGGAGGGATGGACGAGATTGAACCAGAGCTCAGGAAGATGATCTCGGCGATGTATCCGGACGAATATCAGTGCAGCAGAGAGATTGCAGAGTATATTAAAAAGGAATACCGCAGAGAGATGTCGGAAGGTGAGATTGTATACTTGACAATGCATATTGAACGCATAAAAAGCAGCAATCAGACAAAGAACATCAGTAAATAGGAGGGAAATATGTTTGAGTCTTTTAAGAAAGCGTTTAAGCAGGAAGTGAGGTCGGCAGATGTACTGTCACCGATGAAAGGGACCGTGATCCCGATGAATGAAGTAAAAGATCCCACGTTTGCAGGAGAAATTCTGGGACCGGGGGTAGCCATTGTGCCGAAAGAGGGAAGAGTCGTATCCCCGGTGGACGGAAAAGTGGGAGTGATGTTTGAAACCAAACACGCGGTGAGTATTTCCGGTCCGGACGGCGTGGAGATGATCGTCCATGTGGGGATTGATACTGTCCAATTAAAGGGAAAGTATTTTACGTCACACAAGAATACCGGAGATCCGGTGAAAGCCGGGGATCTGCTGCTGACCTTCGATATGGATGCCATTAAGGAGGCAGGATATGATGTGACAGTTCCGGTGGTAATCTGTGAAAAAGGGAATTACACGGAGATTGAATGTTTCCACGGGAAAGAGACAGAAGCCGGGGAAGTGATCATCCGGTTAAGAGAAAAGTAAAGAGATGGATTTTAGTATAGAAAGGAAGATTATATTATGATGAAATATTTTCAGAAACTAGGCAAAGCGCTGATGCTTCCGGTTGCGGTTCTTCCGGCAGCGGCAATCCTGATGGGTATCGGATACCTGATCGATCCCAATGTTATGGCGGCTAACGCAGACAAAGCACCAATCGCAGTGGCAGTTTTCCTTGTGAAGGCCGGAGGGGCCATCATCGATAACCTGCCGATCCTCTTTGCAGTAGGTGTCGCACTTGGAATGACAAAGAAAAAGGACGGGGCTGCAGCACTTTCCGGCCTCGTAGCGTACTTAGTTGTCACAACCATTCTGAAAAGTGACAACATCGCCCTTCTGCTGAATATCCCGGTAGAAGAAGTAGCACCTGCATTCTCAAAGATTCAAAATGCATTTGTAGGTATTCTGTCCGGTCTGATCGCAGCGGGATGCTTTAACAAATTCGGAGAAGTACAGCTGCCGACCGCATTATCTTTCTTCAGCGGAAAACGCTGTGTGCCGATCATAACTTCAGCCCTTATGTTAGTGGTATCTGGTATATTGTATTTTGCATGGCCTCCACTGTATAATGTATTAGTCAAATTTGGGGAGAGCATCGTAGGATTGGGACCTGTGGGAGCAGGAATCTATGCATTCTTTAACAGACTGCTTATCCCGACAGGATTACATCACGCATTAAACTCTGTATTCTGGTTTGACGTTGCAGGAATCAATGATATCGGTAATTTCTGGGCTGGAACCGGAACAAAAGGTATCACAGGTATGTATCAGGCAGGATTCTTCCCGGTTATGATGTTCGGTCTTCCGGCAGGAGCACTGGCTATGTACCATACGGCAAAAGATAATAAGAAAAAGATTGCAGCAGGTTTACTGATTGCGGCAGCCTTTGCTTCCTTCTTTACCGGTGTTACAGAGCCATTGGAATTCTCCTTCATGTTCCTGGCTCCGGCCCTCTATGTTGTCCATGCACTGCTGACCGGTATCTTTGTGGCAGTGGCTGCAATGCTCCATGCAACCGCAGGGTTCAGTTTTAGTGCAGGTTTGGTTGACTTTTTGTTAAGCTCCAGACTCCCTATGGCAAATAAACCGTGGATGCTTTTGATTCTCGGAGTCATCGCTTTTGTAGTATACTACGTACTGTTCCGTTTTATCATCGTGAAGTTCAACTTAAAGACTCCGGGACGTGAGGAAGATGACGATGTAGAAGAAGAGAAAAATGCAGTGCTGGCCGATGATGACTTTACAAAAGTAGCACAGATTATTTTGGAAGGTCTTGGCGGAAAAGAAAATCTGACTTCCATCGACAACTGTATTACAAGGCTCCGTCTGGAAATCAAAGACCAGGATCAGATTGATGAGAAGAAGATCAAATCTGCTGGAATTGCAGGAATCATCCGTCCGGGCAAAAACAGTATCCAGATTATTGTGGGAACGAAAGTCCAGTTTGTCGCAGATGAATTGATAAAACTTGCTGAAAAGTAAATTAAGCGTTATATTGTAAGTAATTAGGGATAACATATAGGGAGACATCAGATACTGTTTCCCCGCATTATAGAAAGGAAGTACAAGATGAGAGTTATTAAGGGAAAAGATTACAAGGACATGAGCAGAAAAGCAGCAAATATTATTTCTGCGGAAATTATCACGAAGCCAGACTGTGTTTTGGGACTGGCTACAGGTTCCTCTCCGATCGGGATTTATGAAAATTTGGTGCACTGGTATGAGCAGGATGACCTGGATTTCAGTCAGGTAACCTCAGTGAATCTGGATGAGTACAAAGGGCTTCCAAAAGAAAATGACCAGAGCTATGACTATTTCATGCATGAATACCTTTTTAATAAGGTAAATATCAAGCCTGAAAACATCAACATTCCGAATGGTATGGAAGAAGATTCTGAAAAAGAGTGTGCAAGATATAATCAGGTGCTTGAGGACTTGGGAGGAGTTGACCTTCAGCTTCTGGGTATCGGACACAACGGCCATATCGGCTTCAATGAGCCGGGAGAAGCATTTGAGAAAGAGACTCACTGTGTGGACCTTACTGAAAGTACAATCAATGCCAATAAAAGATTCTTTGAGAAAGAAGAAGATGTGCCGAGACAGGCGTATACTATGGGAATCAAATCCATCATGAAAGCAAAGAAAATTCTTCTTATTATCAGTGGAAAAGAAAAAGCAGGCATTGTAAAAGAAGCATTTTTCGGACCGGTTACCCCGAAAGTTCCTGCATCTATCTTACAGCTTCACAATGATGTGATTCTGGTAGCAGATGCGGATGCGCTGTCAGAGGTTGAGGATTTATTATGATTATAAAGAACGCAGATGTTTTTTGTGAGGACGGGGTTTTCAGGACAAAAGATATTTGTACAGACGGTGAAAGGATCAGCAGTTCTTCAGAGAATGATGAGATTCTGGACGCCGAAGGCTGCTATGCGGTTCCCGGGCTGATCGATATTCATTTCCATGGCTGTGTAGGACACGATTTTTGTGACGGAACAGAGGAAGCTATAAGAGAAATTGCTTCTTATGAGGCAGAAAATGGAGTGCTTGCCATATGTCCTGCAACGATGACTCTGCCGGAAGAAACACTGATGACCATCGCCAAGGCGGCGGCAGCCTACAATGGGGACAGCGGAGCAGATCTGGTTGGAATCAATATGGAGGGGCCGTTTATCAATGAGGCCAAAAAAGGCGCACAGAATCCGGCCTATATCCATAAACCGGATGTGGCAATGTATGAAAGACTTCAAAAGGCATCCAATGGTCTGTTTAAGCTGGTGGACATTGCGCCGGAAACTGAGGGCGCAATGGAATTTATCCGTCAGGTTAAGGATGAGGCGGTGATTTCGATCGCACATACGGCTGCGGATTATGAAACCGCGGTCAAAGCGATTGAACATGGAGTCAGCCATGTGACGCATCTTTACAACGCCATGCCGGGGTACAGCCACAGGGCACCAGGGGTAATCGGAGCGGCATGTGATCACGGACTGCATGTCGAGCTGATCTGTGACGGTATCCACATCCATCCGAGCGCCGTGAGAACAACGTTTAAGATGTTCGGGGATGATAAGATCATTCTGATCAGTGACAGTATGATGGCTACCGGAATGGAAGACGGAACTTATCAGCTGGGAGGACAGGACGTGAAGGTGGTCGGCAATCTTGCTACTCTTGCCGAAGGAGGCGCGATTGCAGGCTCTGCAACCAATCTCATGGATTGTCTGAGAACTGCCGTCAAGACAATGGGAATCCCACTGAACAGTGCAGTAAAATGCGCCACTGAGAATCCGGCCAGATCCATTGGCATTTATGACAGCTATGGAAGTATTTCAGAGGGAAAATATGCGAATGTTGTCCTGCTGGATAAAGACCTGGAGATCAAAGCGGTCATAAAAAAGGGAGAGATCCTGAATCACAAATAATAAAAGTTATCAGGTACCGGAGATACGCAGAAAATGCGGACTCCGGTACTTTTTTTATTTTTAGGACAGGTTTTATGCGCTCTTTCTCGAGTTTGGAGGAAAATATATTTAGTATATAAATTGTTTGTATACAAATAATATTGGTAAAAACTCTTTTTTTCTTTCTTATATTTGTGTATAATAGCCCAGTAGGAGAATACAATAGTGATGAAAAAGAGATGGATGGCAATCGTTCTTATGGCAGTGCTCATTTGGAATATGGCAGGAACAAATTTAGAAACCCGAACGGCCTATGCAGCGTCTAAACAGACAATATGGCAAAAAAAGTTCAGTCAGTACCGGTATAACAAGTCAGTAAACCAGCTGATTTTTGTGAAATACAAAAAGAAATCAAAAGCAACTGTCTATATGTATCAAAAAAGAGATCATAAATGGAAGCGCATTTTGAAATGTAAAGGTTATGTAGGGAAAAAAGGAATCCACAAGAAGAGGGAAGGAGATCTGAAGACACCTTCCGGCACTTTTGGATTCACAGGTGCTTTTGGGATCAAAAAAAATCCGGGTGCAAAGATGAATTATACCAGAGTCAATAAGTACCTCTACTGGTGCGGGGATAAAAAATATTATAATCGGCTGATAGACGTGAGAAAAAAGAAGCACCGCTGCCGCGGAGAGCATCTGATTGACTATAAACCACATTATTATTATGGAATGTTTCTTAATTATAATCCAAAACATAAATATAAAAAAGGATCTGCAATATTTCTCCACTGTAAAGGAAAGAAGCCGTACACGGCAGGATGTATTGCAGTAAGCCGGAAGAACATGAAGAAGATCATAAAAAATGCGGAATCAGGGGCAAGGATCTGCATTTACCGAAAATAAAACTGAAAGTTACCAGGAGGAAAGACAAATGGAATATGAAGGAATGGTGTACAGACCGCCCAGTGAGGCATACAGTCTGATCATACAAGTGACCATCGGATGCAGCCAGAATGACTGTATCTTCTGTAATATGTACAAAGAAAAAAGATTCAGGATGAGGCCGCTTCAGGATGTTCTGGCCGATTTCAGGGAGGCAAGAGAGTACTACAATTCAATCGGAAAGATTTTTCTCGCAGACGGAGATGCCCTGATTTGTAAAAATGAATATCTGAACGAGATTCTTAAATATATTCGTGAAGAAATTCCGGAGTGCCGGCAGGTCACCTGCTATGCTTCCCCTAAGAGTGTGATGATCAAAACGAAAGAGGAACTCCGGGAACTGAGAGAAAACGGTCTGGATATGGTATACATGGGCCTGGAATCGGGAAATGCCCAGGTGCTTAAGTTCATGAAAAAGGGAGCCACGCCGGATGAGATGATACAGTCTGCATCCAAGATAAAACAGGCGGGTATCCGGCTGTCAGTGACGGCTATTTCAGGGCTGGGAGGAAAAAAGCTGTGGATGGAGCATGCGGTTGATACAGGGAAAGTTTTTTCTGCAATGAAACCGGATTATATAGGCCTGCTGACATTGATGATAGAACCCGGACTTCCGCTGGAAGAAAAGATCAGAAGCGGAGAGTTTGAACTGATCACTCCCTATGATAATCTGAAAGAGACAAAATTGATGCTGGAACATATGGACTGTCCGGGATGCATCTTCCGGTCCAACCATGCGTCCAATTATGTCAATTTGAGAGGAACCTTGAATGAAGACAGGGATAAAATGATCGCGAAGCTAGATGAGGCGATACAGGGCAATCTGCATTTGAAAGAAGAATGGATGAGAGGATTTTAAATTCTTCAGTGACAGAAAAAAGAAGGAAAGTGTAATTACATGTACATTTTCCTTCTTTTTTTATATTAAAGCTCAATAAATTCCGGTGACTGGTTCTGGAAAATGGTATAGAACCGGAAGCCGAGAGAAGTGAGGAGTTCCCGGAGCTTTGGAAAGTCGTATGCCATATGCTCCGGACAGTGTCCGTCAGAGCCGATCGTCAGAATCTCTCCCCCCAGTTCCAAATAGCGTTTGAGAATATCCGGATGGGGATTCGGATATCCAAGACCATACTTATATCCGCCGGTGTTGACCTCGATCCCTTTTCCGTCTTCTATGATGGTTTTTAAAATTTCTTCGATCAAATCGGCGTAATCCTGATAGATAAACTGATAGTTTTTATCGGGACAATAGCGCACGGCATAGTCCAGATGACCATATACGCAGTAGTCATGATAGACTTTGACATTCTGGAGTATCACCTCTAAATATCTTAAAAGACCTTTTTTTCCAGGATATGTTTCAAAATATATAGGTTCATATGGATCCATTTGGTCAACAATATGAGTAGAACCGATGATGAAATCAAAATCATCAGAGCGGGCAAAATCCCGGCATTTGTCATAAGTTGTCGGCATCAGTCCGATTTCGGCGCCGAATAAAATCTTTATCCGGTCATTGTATTTGTCTTTTAATGATAATAATTCAGATTTATATGAGGGTAGATCCACCAGAAAATCAAAATTTTCTTTATTTTCAGGATAACCGTAATCCTGATGTTCTGTAAAACAGATTTTGGTGAGACCAAGGTCTATGGCTTTTAAGATCATGGATTCCATTGAAGCCTGTGAGTCAGAAGAGTGACTGGTATGTAAATGAAAGTCTGAATGAATCATGGCGTCTCCTTTATATTTAAAAATATGATTGGTTTTAATCTTATTATATATAATTATTAAAAAAAATACATGAAAATCAGATAAGTTACAAAAGTTTTACTTTAAATGAACAATTACCTTATGTTAAACTAAAGATGTTTAATACAGGAGGAAAAAAAATGAGTACATTAGATCATCTGGGGAACCTGTTTGCCTTTGCCGGCGGATTAGGTATGTTTCTCTATGGAATGAATGTGATGGCGGACGGACTGCAGAAGACTGCCGGCAATAAGATGCGGCAGCTGCTGGGATATCTGACCAACAACCGCTTCTTAGGAGTTTTAGTGGGAGCTTTGGTCACTGCCATCATCCAGAGCAGTTCGGCAACTACCGTTATGGTCGTAGGTTTTGTGAATGCAGGCATCATGAACCTTACCCAGGCAGCAGGCGTTATTATGGGTGCGAACGTCGGAACTACGATCACCGCATGGCTTGTATCGGCAAATGAATGGGCAGGGGCGCTGAAACCTGAATTTTTTGCACCGCTGATTTTAGCCATCGGAGCATTTATTGTAACTTTTTCAAATAAACAAAAGTTAAACCAGAAGGCAGAGATTGCCGTAGGTTTCGGTGTTCTCTTTATTGGACTCTCTTTTATGTCCAGTTCCATCGGGGTATATCAGAGCAGCCCTATTTTCGCAAAGGCTTTTGAAGTTCTCGGGGGGAATCCTATTTTAGGAATTCTTGTAGGAGCTGTCGTTACAGCGATCATTCAGAGTTCTTCCGCATCCGTGGGTATTCTCCAGACACTTGCCATGAAGGGCATTGTAAACTGGCGCTCCGCCGTTTTTATTACGCTGGGGCAGAATATCGGTACATGTATCACGGCTCTTTTATCCAGTGCGGGAGCAAATAAAACCGCAAAAAGGGCGGCGGTGATCCATTTATCTTTTAACATCATCGGAGCTGCTATCTATGGAATTATCATGACCATTTTCTTCGGCGTATTTGACCATTTGGCTATGCAGCATATTTCGAGTACGGAGATCTCTATTTTCCATTCTATCTTCAATGTATCAGTTACCGTACTGCTGTTCCCGTTCGCCAATGTATTGGTGAAACTGTCAGGACTGATTATCCATGAAGAGCCGGAAGATGAGGAAGACGAGGAAGTAGAAGAGATGGTGCTGCGCCATCTGGATCCGCGTATTCTTGAAACTCCTTCTTTTGCGGTGGAAAACGCAGTCAAAGAAGTAGTGCGCATGGGTGACATCGTTCTGAAGAATATGAAGCGCGTTACAAAGGAAGCTATGAATCCGCAGCCGAGTGAGAAACAGCTGGACAAGGTGTTCAGGGATGAAAAGGTCATCAATCATTTAGAAACTATGATCACCGGATATCTTGTGAAGATCAGCAATCTGGCGCTGACGGAGAAACAGAGTAAAATTGTCACGGATTTATTCTACACTATATCGGATATTGAAAGAGCGGGAGATCACGTAGAGAATATTGCCGAATTTATGCAGACGAAGCATGACGACAAAATTGCATTTTCTGATCTGGCAAAGGACGAATTGCACAAAATGACGGCACAGGTCATTAAAACATTTGATTATGCCATCAGAGCGATTGAGAAAGATGATGTGGAAATTGCGAAACAGGCCATTCAGGGAGAGGAAGAAGTAGACAGAATAGAAAAACAGTACCGGAAACAGCATATTAAACGGCTGGAACGGGAATCCTGCCTGCCGGAGGCTGGTGTGATCTATATTGATATGATGACAAGTCTGGAGCGTATTTCTGACTATGCAGACAATATTGCCAATTATATCATTGATGAGAATGAGAAATAAAGCTTTTGGTAATCTTGTACAAAGATATGATTTTGTATACATGAGAGAAATGCTAAAATAGACTTGATATTTTTGGACATATTGTTTAAAATAAAAAGGAAGTTTGTCAATAGATTGACAATTGACAGACAACATTAAATTATTCATTCAAGACTTAGGAGGAATTGAGATGGCAGTAAAAGTAGCGATTAATGGATTTGGACGTATTGGACGTCTTGCATTCAGACAGATGTTCGGAGCTGAAGGTTATGAAGTTGTAGCAATCAACGATTTAACAAATCCTAAGATGTTAGCACACTTATTAAAGTATGATTCTGCACAGGGAAGATATGCATTAGCTGACAAAGTAGAAGCAAAAGAATCTTCAATCGTAGTAGACGGAAAAGAAATTGAAATCTATGCAGAAGCAGACGCAACAAAACTTCCTTGGGGAGAATTAGACGTAGACGTTGTATTAGAATGTACAGGATTCTATACATCTAAAGACAAAGCATCTGCACACGTTCAGGCAGGAGCTAAGAAAGTTGTTATTTCTGCGCCAGCTGGAAACGATCTTCCAACTATCGTATACAATGTAAACCACGAAACATTGACAAAAGAAGACACAGTCATCTCAGCAGCTTCTTGTACAACAAACTGCTTAGCGCCTATGGCTGATGCTCTTAACAAGTATGCACCGGTTCAGTCTGGTATCATGTTAACAGTACATGCTTACACAGGAGATCAGATGACTCTTGACGGACCTCAGAGAAAAGGTGATTTAAGAAGAGCACGTGCTGCAGCAGTTAATATCGTTCCTAACTCTACTGGAGCAGCAAAAGCTATCGGATTAGTTATTCCAGAATTAAACGGAAAATTAATTGGATCTGCTCAGCGTGTACCGGTTCCGACAGGATCTACAACAATCTTAACAGCAGTAGTTAAGGGTGACAACGTAACTGTTGACGGAATCAACGCAGCTATGAAAGCAGCAGCTACAGAGTCTTTCGGATACACAGAAGAAGAATTAGTATCTTCTGACATCATCGGAATCAAATATGGTTCTTTATTCGATGCAACTCAGACAATGGTTACTGAAGTTGGTGACGGATTATACGAAGTTCAGGTAGTTTCTTGGTATGACAATGAAAACTCTTACACAAGCCAGATGGTAAGAACAATCAAATACTTTGCAGAATTAGCATAATTGTGGATGCGGACAAGCTTCGCGATTCAGTGCAGTTATAAAGACTCAAACGGGTCCGGTCTTTTTGGACCGGACCTGTTTCTTGTATTTTAAGAAAGCGATCCGACAGGATAGGCATTCGATTTAATCCTATAAGAAATCCCAGGAGGAAAGAACATGTTAAACAAAAAATCAGTAGATGATATCAACGTAAAAGGAAAGAAAGTCTTAGTGCGCTGTGACTTCAACGTTCCGCTTCAGGACGGAAAGATCACAGATGAAAACCGTTTGGTTGCGGCCCTTCCTACATTAAAGAAGTTAATCGCAGACGGCGGAAAACTCATTCTCTGCTCTCATTTAGGAAAACCGAAAGGAGAGCCAAAACCGGAATTATCTCTTGCACCGGTAGCAGCACGTTTGAGTGAGTTATTAGGTCAGGAAGTAAAGTTTGCAGCAGACGATAACGTTGTAGGACCGAATGCGAAAGCAGCAGCAGATGCAATGCAGGACGGAGATGTCATTTTACTCCAGAATACACGTTACAGAGCAGAAGAGACAAAGAACGGGGAAGAATTCAGCAAAGAACTTGCAGGCCTCTGCGATGTATTTGTAAATGATGCTTTCGGAACTGCTCACAGGGCTCACTGTTCAAACGTGGGAGTTACACAGTTCGTAGACACTGCAGTTGTAGGATACTTAATGCAGAAAGAGATCGATTTCTTAGGAAATGCAGTCAACAATCCGGAACGCCCTATGGTAGCGATTTTAGGAGGAGCCAAGGTTTCCTCTAAAATTTCTGTTATCAACAATCTTTTAGACAAGGTTGATACACTGATCATTGGCGGCGGTATGGCTTATACATTCATGAAAGCATTGGGAGAAGAAGTCGGAGATTCCTTACTGGAAGCTGACTACTTAGACTATGCAAAAGAAATGATGGATAAAGCAAAAGAAAAAGGTGTGAACCTGCTGATCCCTGTTGATACCGTAGTGGCAGATGACTTCTCCAATGACGCCAACATCAAGACCGTAGAGAGAGGCGGAATTGAAGCAGGATGGCAGGGACTTGACATCGGACCGAAGACAAGAGCATTATTTGCGGATGCCTTAAAAGATGCAAAGACAGTTGTATGGAACGGACCTATGGGATGTTTCGAGATGCCGAACTTTGCGGCAGGAACTGTGGCAGTTGCAGAGGCACTGGCTGAGATTGATGCTACAACGATCATCGGCGGAGGAGATTCCGCAGCAGCAGTAAACCAGCTTGGTTTCGGTGATAAGATGACACATATTTCCACAGGCGGCGGTGCATCTCTGGAATTCCTGGAAGGAAAAGAATTACCGGGTGTTGCAGCGGCAAATGATAAATAAGTATTTTAACTATCAAGGAAAGTAATCGGAGGGTATACCATTATGCGTAAAACAATCGTAGCAGGAAACTGGAAAATGAACAAAACACCTAGCGAGACCGTAGCTTTAGTAAACGAATTAAAGCCATTGGTAGCGAGTGAAACATCTGATGTAGTATTCTGCGTACCGGCAATCTGTATTCCGGCAGCGATCGAAGCTGCAAAAGGAAGCAACATCAACATCGGTGCTGAGAACATGTACTATGAAGAGAGCGGTGCTTACACAGGAGAGATCGCTCCAAACATGCTGACGGACTTAGGTGTAAAATATGTCATCATCGGACATTCAGAGAGAAGAGAATATTTCGCTGAGACAGATGAGACGGTTAATAAAAAAGTTTTAAAAGCTTTTGAACACGGAATCACTCCGATCGTTTGCTGCGGAGAAACTCTTGCTCAGAGAGAACAGGGCGTAACCATTGACTTTGTTCGCCAGCAGATCAAGATTGCATTCCAGGGTGTGACTGCAGATCAGGCAAAGACTGCTGTTATCGCTTACGAGCCAATCTGGGCAATCGGTACAGGAAAAGTTGCAACAACAGAGCAGGCTCAGGAAGTTTGTAAAGCGATCCGTGAGTGTATCGCAGAAGTGTATGATCAGGCTACTGCTGACGCCATCCGCATCCAGTACGGCGGTTCAGTGTCTGCTGCAAGCGCACCGGAATTATTCGCACAGGACGACATCGACGGAGGATTAGTCGGAGGAGCTTCTTTAAAACCGGACTTTGGTAAGATTGTAAACTACAAATAATAGTATTGGAATTTTGTTTGTCCAGTGAATATGCTGTTTCAGTATATTCACTGGACTTTTTGCTGCATGTAGAAGATGATCCAGCCGTTTTGAAAGTTGTATTTATAGGCAAATTAAGATATAATATGACTATAGAGAAAGAAGGTGATCAAGTGAAAGCAGAGATAAGGCCATCATCGGATTTAAGAAATCATTACAGTGAAATTTCAAAGAAGTGCAGAGAGTCGAGAGAACCGGTCGTTATTACGGTCAATGGGCGGGGAGATACAGTGGTCTTAGGATTACAGCAGTATAATCAAATGACTGCGGAGCTGGAATTATTGAGATCTTTAGCAGAAGCAGAAGAAGATGTAAAAAACGGAAGAATAGATACAGTACAGGGAACGTTCGATGATATTCGGGCTGCGCTCAATGCAGGGAGATAGAATATGCAGTATCATATATTGCGGACAGATAAGTTTGAGGACCAGTTGAGGGATATTATTTTTTATATAGCAGATAATTCCGGAGATATTAATATTGCGAATTCTTATTTAGACAAAATTGAGAAGGCAGTGATTCGGCTTGGAGATTTTCCTTACAGCGGAAAGGTTCCAAGATATTCTATTTTAAAAAGACAGGGATACAGGGTATTGATTATCGAGCGACATCTGATTTTCTATAAGATTGAAGAGATTCATCAAAAAGTGATCATCTACGCAATCTTTGACGGACGAAGAGAATATAAGAATCTGCTGTGACGAAATATCAATTCTCAGGTTGAATTAATTATCAAAAATCGTTATAATATTAACGGATTATAAATTGACAGCCAATGAAGATAAAGGAGATAATAATGAGCAAGAAACCTACCGTTTTAATGATTTTAGATGGTTACGGATTGAATGATAAGAAAGAAGGCAACGCGATTGCGGCAGCCAATACACCGGTCATGGACGAACTGATGAAGACATGCCCGTTTGTTCCGGGAAATGCATCCGGCATGGCAGTAGGCCTTCCGGAAGGGCAGATGGGAAATTCTGAAGTGGGACACTTGAATATGGGTGCCGGAAGAATCGTATATCAGGAGCTGACAAGAATCACAAAAGAGATCCAGGATGGAGATTTCTTTGAGAACGAAGCGCTGCTCCAGGCAGTAGAAAACTGTAAGAAGAATGGAAGTGCACTTCATGCAATGGGATTAGTATCTGATGGCGGGGTACATAGCCACAATACACATCTGTATGGATTATTAGAACTCGCAAAGAGAAATAATATTGAAAAAGTCTATGTACATGCATTTTTAGACGGACGTGATACAGCACCTACTTCCGGAAAAGGATTTGTAGAAGAGCTGGAAGCAAAGATGAAAGAGATCGGTGTAGGAAAGGTTGCCACTGTCTCCGGACGTTACTATGCAATGGACCGCGATAACCGCTGGGACCGTGTGGAGAAAGCATACAAAGCTCTTGTTATGGGAGAAGGTGTAATGAAAGACTCCGCCGTGGATGCCATCGCGGATTCCTACAAAGAAGAAGTGAACGATGAGTTCGTTCTGCCGACTGTTATTACTGAAAATGGAGAACCGACTGCCACGATCAAAGAAAATGATTCTGTCATCTTCTTTAACTTCCGCCCGGACCGGGCAAGAGAAATCACCAGGGCAATCTGTGATGACAAATTTGACAGCTTTGAGCGTCCAAACGGTTACTTTAAGACAACTTATGTATGCTTTACAGAATACGATGCTACAATTCCAAATAAGCTGGTGGCATTCCACAAAGTAGAGATTAAGAATACATTTGGTGAATTCCTGGCAGAACAGGGGTTGAAACAGCTTCGTCTGGCCGAGACAGAGAAGTATGCACACGTTACCTTTTTCTTCAACGGAGGCGTAGAAGTCCCGAATGAAGGAGAGGAGAGAATCCTTGTGAAGTCACCGTCTGTGGCAACTTATGACCTGCAGCCGGAGATGAGCGCCATGGAAGTGGGCAGCAAACTTGTGGAAGCTATCGAGTCTGACCAGTATGATGTGATCATCGTTAACTTTGCAAACCCGGATATGGTTGGACACACCGGCATCTGTGATGCGGCAGTAAAAGCGATTGAGACTGTGGACGGATGTGTGGGCAGAGCGGTAGAAGCCATCAAAAAGACAGACGGACAGATGTTTATCTGTGCTGACCACGGGAATGCAGAGCAGCTGGTGGATTATGTGACAGGAGCTCCGTTTACAGCCCATACAATCAACCAGGTACCGTTTATTTTAGTAAATTATAAGGACGGTGTGAAATTGAGAGAGGGCGGATGCCTGGCGGATATCGCGCCGACGCTGATCGAAATGATGGGACTTGAGCAGCCGGAAGATATGACCGGAAAATCTTTGTTAGTAAAATAAATATTGATATAACGGAAAGCAGTATGTATTGAAAGCATACTGCTTTCTTTTTGTATTTCAATGTATGGATTTTCATCAATCTGGATAAAATACTACTAATTACTTGTAAAGGATGTGAATGTGTTGAAATATGGCTTGTCAATAGAAGATGTGATAGGAAGAGAAGTTTTAGACTCAAGAGGAAACCCTACGGTGGAAGTGGAGGTATTGCTGTCCAACGGACATTTTGGAACCGCACTGGTGCCGTCCGGAGCCTCCACGGGTAAATTTGAGGCGATAGAGCTTCGTGACCGTGAAAAACGCTATGGAGGAATGGGAGTAGAAACAGCGGTCAATCACGTGAATCATCGTATCGCAGACCGTCTGGTAGGAAAAAATGCATTGAACCAGATTGAGATCGATCAGATTATGATTGAAGCGGATGGAACAGAAAATAAAGAAAAATTTGGGGCAAATGCCATCCTTGGAGCCTCACTGGCCACTGCCAGAGCTGCCGCAAACGGATTGGGCATTCCGCTGTATCAGTATTTAGGGGGAAGTTTCGCGTGTAAGCTGCCGGTTCCGATGATGAATATCTTAAACGGAGGAAAGCATGCAGATAACACGGTAGATTTTCAGGAATTTATGATTGCTCCGATTGGAGCAGAGACCTTCAAAGAAGCGCTGATGATGGGAACAGAGATTTATCATAAGTTAAAGAGTATTCTAAAAGAAAATCATCTGAGCACCGGGGTTGGAGATGAGGGCGGTTTCGCACCGAACCTGGAAAGCTCGGAGGCGGCATTGGACCTGCTGGTAAAAGCCATTGAAAATGCGGGCTATAAGGCAGGGGAACAGATCATGATTGCTATGGACTGTGCTGCGTCAGAAATTTATGATGAAGATGAGGATGTTTATTATTTCCCGGGTGAGAGCCAGATGACCGGAAAAGAGATTCGGAGAAATTCTGAAGAAATGGTTCAATATTATGAACAGCTCACCGAACATTATCCGATCTTTTCCATTGAAGACGGATTAAATGAGGAAGACGCGCCCGGATGGAAAGTACTCACATACCGTCTGGGAGAAAAAATACTTCTGGTAGGCGACGACTTATTTGTTACAAATAAGAAACGTCTGACAGATGGTATTGAGAATGATATGGCAAACAGTATCCTGATCAAGCCGAATCAGATCGGGACACTGACAGAAACCCTGGATGCCATAGAGACTGCAAAAAGGGCAGGATATAAAACAATCATTTCTCATCGGTCCGGAGAGACAGAGGATACAACAATCGCGGATATCGCAGTGGCGACAAACAGCGGACTGATTAAAACAGGAGCACCCTGCCGTTCTGACCGGACAGCAAAATACAACCGTCTGCTGAGAATTGAAGAAGAATTGGGAGCCTGCAAGCGGTATGGATTGTATTTATAGAACGACAATAGTATACTCGCAGGGCACACCGTATTTTATACCCTTCGGGTGGACGCGTTTCGCGCGATAAGGTATAATAAAAGAAAAGAATATTTCACTGCGGGAGGGGCGGAAGATGAGAAATTATAAAAAAGTTTTATCGTGGATCATGGCAGTCTGCCTGCTTCTTACTTGGAATATTTCTGTATATGGAGAACAGACCTCAGAGAAAACAGGACAGCGGTGCAACGTTGTCCTGTTTGTACAGTTTCCGGAGGATGAAACAGCAGATTTTTTTAACACTCATCAGGAAAGACTGACTTATGACAAAGGCTCAGAACTACTGACAGGGTTTGCGGCATATGAGCGGATTTTAAATGGAAGGGGAGAACGCAACCGCTCCTCCCTGGCTACTTACATAGACGCAGTTTCGGAAGGAAAATTGAAAATCAAGAATATGTTTCCTCAGTATAATGGTATAAAAATTGTTCCCATCACAATGGAACACAGCATGGATTATTATGACAGCTACGCAGGAGAAGCCAGTTTTTTGCAAGAGACAGTTGACAAGGCTGGGAAAATCATCAGTCCTTCAGAAAAGGTGGATCTTGATGGAGATCAGATAGTAGATAATGTCATGATCCTGGTTCATCATGAGGCAAATTTCAGCAGAGACTCTGTATTTTATCCACATAAAGCAGATAGTTCGGGAAATATAACCCTAAATGGAAAGTATGTAGGACCCTACGTTTTGATAAACACGGGTAATCTGTGGAGTACGGTGGAGAAGCAGGGATTGATCTGCCATGAATTTCTGCACACGCTTGGTCTTCCGGATTTATACCGGAACCAAAATTCGGAAGGAGCCATAAATTATCCGGTTGATACCTGGGATGTCATGGCGAGGAATTCCATGTATCTTCAGTATCCTCTGAGCTGGCAGAGGAAGCAGTTAGGCTGGATCGATCTTCCGGAACAAAATAAATCAGGAACTTATACGCTGTATACCCTTGGAACAGAGGGAAAAGATTATTCTTTTGTCATAAAAAGTCCTATGTCAGATACAGAATTCTTTGTAGTGGAATACAGGAAAAAAGGGGAATCAATTTCAGAGGAACTGGATGCAAAGATTCCAGGCAGCGGTCTGATTATTTATCGGGTGGATACTACAAAGGAGGAAGTGGGAAATATAGCAGGAGACGATTATCTGTATGTATTTCGTCCGGAGAACAGGGATAATGTGAGTGAAGCATTTTTATCAAAAAATAGCGGGAGAACGAGTTTCGGTACTTCTGATTGGTCAAAAGGAGTGAAAGATAATGCAATTACCTATTCTGACGGGAACAACAGCGGTATTGTGATCGATCAGGTTGGAGAAGCGGCTGATTCTATTACCTTTCGGATGACAATGCCCGATTATGAAGAATTATCACTGTGGAACCGTACTTTTGCGAAAGCGGGTACAGGCAGATATGATATTATTTCTTCTAAAAATGGAGATGTATATTTTGCCGCAGAAAACCAACATGGAATAGAGGTCAAAAAAAGAGCCGGAAATGTCTGGACGGAAGCAGGAGGCACGATACCGAATGCTTATTCTCCGAAGCTTGCAGCTGTTGGGAATGATATTTATGCTGTATATTTAGAAGGAAGAGAATTTCACACGGTGATCAGCAGATTTGAAAATGGGTCATGGAACCGGATCTTTACATCTGCAGGCACAGGAAATGGTAAGATAGCTGTGGCTGCTGATAACCAGAGTTTTTATACTGCATTTGATGAAGGAGACAGGCTGACAGCCAAAAGGGTCACGGGCAAATCTGTTGCAGATTTGGGAACTGTCTCTGGAGGACTGACAGCGATTGCTGAGCCAGTGATGGCTTTATATCAGGGGAAACCGGTGTTAGCTTTCAGAGATATACTTGGAAATACTGATCTTCAGGTAAAAGAGTATGTGAATGGGAAATGGTCTCTTTTAAGAAAAATTAATACGGATGCCAATACTTTCGGCTGCTGTTCAGATGCCGGCCGTATCTATGTCAGCAGTGCAGGTGTGGGTGGAATTGACTTGTATGAGTATGACGGAAAACAGTGGAAAGATATCGATACATCACAATTTGCCAAGGGAAGCGGCTGCTCTCTGTCAATGTATCAGGGAAAATTAATGATCGGAAGATTGGAAGACGGACAAAAAACAGCAAAATGTTATGTCAGAAAAAATGAAACATGGTCTCAGTTGGGGAGTTATATAACGAAAGCTGCCGAAGATTCTGAATGTAAATTTGCCGTGGCCGATACAGCTGTCTATGGGGCAGTGAATTGCAGTAATGGATTGGGAATATTTTTTAAAGATGCAGGAAGTCCTGAGTCAGGGAATATAGGGAATTCATTCACAGCTACAACGAGTTCGCAAAAAAATACATCTGTAAAGCCGAAACCAACAAAACCTATGACTTATTATATAGTAAAAGAAGCCAAAATCAGGGTTTCATGGAAAAAAACAAAAGGACGC
Source organism: Anaerostipes sp. AF04-45 (assembly GCF_003461725.1). Classification (NCBI taxonomy): domain Bacteria; kingdom Bacillati; phylum Bacillota; class Clostridia; order Lachnospirales; family Lachnospiraceae; genus Anaerostipes; species Anaerostipes sp. AF04-45. The sequence goes on along the minus strand of NZ_QTXQ01000006.1, from coordinate 209,941 downwards.
TCGGATTACGTCATTTACGCCAAAAGAGGAAAGAAGGGCAGATATAAAAAAGTAAAAACCGTAAAAAATCAGACAAAGGCAACGCTTCTTCTTGAATCTGGAAGTAAATATTATTTTAAAGTAAAACCGTACCGGGTGAAGAATAAAAAACGCCGGTATGATAAGATGCGAAAGGCAAAAGGAGGGAAACCGTTAAATAGTATACGGGTCACATACTCAAATATCAGCGGATACCAGGGCTATGTGGTGGAGATGAAAACAGGGTCAGGGAAATATAAAAAAGTGAAGGAGACATCCCGAGGAGGAACAATCCGCTTTGAGAAGAAAAAAATCAATCCAAAAAAGAAGTATCAGTTCCGGCTGAAAGGCTTTCGCGAAGTCAGAGGAAAGCGCATCTATACACAGATTTCCGTTAAGAAAAAGTGAGATTTAAACGGATCCTTGCATTTTATGGTAAGGTGTGCTAGAATAATCAGCAGTGAGCAGAAACATTAGGAGGAAGAAGCAATGAAGACGGCATTAACTATATTATTTTTAATATCGTGCGTTGTTCTAATCATATTAGTATTGATGCAAGAAGGAAAAGAAGCTGGATTGGGATCGCTGACAGGATCTACAACCTCCGGCACATATTGGAGCAAAAACAAAGGCCGTTCCAGAGAAGGGAACATTATAAAAGCGACAACCCTGTTTACCGTCATCTTTTTTGTGACAGCAGCGCTCCTTTGTTCCAGATTTCTTTAGAATGGAAACACTTCTTTAAGCAGATAATGTTTAAGAAGTGTTTTTTTATTCCGCAGCAAAGTTCTGCGTACCTTCCTGTGGAATGAGAAATGCTCCGAATCGTACAGCATTTTTGCAGAAAGTAAAGGAAAGATAATGGAAAAGGAATTATTTGATAAAAGAAAAAAAAGAATCAGAGATCTGATTTATGATAAACACTATCAGCCTATGAAACAAAAAGAGATCGGCTATTTACTGCAGGTAGAGCCGGAAGACAGAAAAGAGTTTGTTCAGATTCTTCATGAACTCGTTGATGAGGGAGTTGTGGAAGTCTCTAAGAGAGGAAAATACAGCCCGGTGTCAAAGAAGACTCTGACCGGAACGTTTGTATGTACCCAGAAGGGATTCGGATTTGTTTCGGTGGAAGGAGAAGAAGACGATTTTTATATCAATGAAAATGATATGAACGGAGCCTTCCATGAAGATACAGTACAGATTGAAGTTACGGAGGAACGGGCCAGGAACGGCAGGCGCAAAGAAGCCAGAATTGTAAAGATTCTGGAACGGGGGATGACCGAAATAGTCGGTACATTTGAAAAATGTAAAAGTTATGGATTTGTGGTTCCGGATAATTTGAGATTTGACAGTGACATTTTCATTCCGAAAGAGGAGTGCGGAAATCTTACCGATGGATTTAAGGTCCTTGTAAAGATTGTTGACTACGGAGATTTAGGAAAAAGTCCGGAGGGCAGGATACTGGAGGTTCTAGGTCACAGGGACGATCCCAGAGTGGATATCTTATCCATTGTAAAGGCATACAATATTCCGACGGAGTTTGGGGAAGATGTCGAAAAAGAAGTGGGAGCAGTGCCTTCGGCCATTGAACAATCTTCACTGGAAGGACGGCTGGATTTGAGGGACTGGCAGACGGTGACCATAGACGGAGAAGATGCCAAGGACCTGGATGATGCGATCACACTGACCAAAACACCCGGAGGCTATCAGCTGGGCGTCCATATCGCAGATGTCTCCGAGTATGTGAAGGAAAACTCTGCACTGGATAAGGAAGCACTGAAAAGAGGGACCAGTGTCTATCTGGTGGACCGGGTCATACCGATGCTGCCTCATCAGCTTTCCAATGGCATTTGCTCTTTGAATGCAGGCACAGACCGGCTGGCACTGAGCTGTATCATGGATCTTGACAAGAAAGGAAATCTCAAGGGACACCGCATTGCCGAAACTGTCATCCATGTGGATGAACGCATGACATACACAAGTGTGGCACTGATTCTGGACGGGGATGAAAAAGAGCGGAAGAGATATGAAAAACTTGTTCCGATGTTCGAGCAGATGAAAGAGCTTTCTGACATTTTACGTGAGGTGAGACATGAACGGGGAAGCGTGGATTTTGATTTTCCTGAATCGAAGATTGTACTGAATGATGACGGAAAGGCAGTCGACGTGATTCCGTCCCAGAGGAATAAGGCAACTAAGATCATTGAAGATTTCATGCTTCTCGCGAATGAAACGGTAGCAGAGAATTTTTACTGGCAGGAAATACCATTTGTGTATCGTACCCACGACAATCCGGATGGAGAAAAAGTCAAGAAACTCAGGACATTTCTTGAAAATTTTGGGATCGTTCTGAAGCTTAAAAAAGATGAAATCCATCCGAAAGAGATACAGAAACTTCTGACAAAGGTGGAAGGCACTCCGGAGGAGGCGCTGATCAGCAGGCTCACCCTGAGATCTATGAAACAGGCCAGGTATACAACCGAGAGTTCAGGACATTTCGGATTATCTACAAGCTATTACTGTCATTTTACCTCGCCGATCCGAAGGTATCCGGACCTGCAGATTCACAGGATCATCAAAGAAACTCTTAGGGGAAAGCTCAATGCCAAAAGAATCCGGCATTACGAGTCTATACTCACAAAAGTCTCAGAGCAGTCGTCCAAGATGGAACGGCGGGCAGATGAAGTGGAGCGGGAAGTAGAAAAACTGAAAAAAGCAGAGTATATGGAACGCCATATCGGACAGCAGTACAAAGGCGTGATCTCGGGAGTGACCGGATGGGGCATTTATGTGGAACTTCCGAACACGATCGAGGGAATGGTCCATGTGTCCAAGCTGCCCGGGGATTATTACAATTATGATGAGTCGTCCTATTCTATGACAGGAGAGAGGACAGGGCGTAAGTGGAAGCTGGGACAGCCGGTAGAGATCGTTGTAGCCGGAGTCGATAAGATTTTGAAGAATATTGATTTTGAGATGATTGAGGAGGATGAACATGGCGAAGACGGGCGGAACAAAGCTGATTGCGAATAACAAAAAGGCACGTCATGATTACTTTGTCGAGGAGACGGTTGAGGCAGGCATCGTATTGTTTGGGACAGAAGTAAAATCTATGAGGCAGGGACACTGCAGTATCAAGGAAGCCTTTATCAGCATTGACAATGGAGAAGTTTTTGTGAAACAGATGCATATCAGCCCTTATGAGAAGGGAAATATCTTCAACAAAGACCCTCTCAGAGAGAGGAAGCTTTTAATGCACAGTTCCGAGATTACAAGGATGATGTCGGAAGTAAACAGAAAAGGCTATACATTGATTCCTCTGCGGGTTTATTTTAAAGGAAGTCTGGTCAAAGTTGAGATCGGACTGTGCCGCGGTAAGAAATTGTATGATAAACGACAGGATATCGCAAAGAAAGATCAGCAAAGAGAAGCGATGAGAGACTTTAAGGTCAGAAATCTGGGTTAGGACAATGGAACGGCACTTTCTTTGGAGCATACTATAATTACAAAAAGACAGGAGGACAGTATGCACAGAAGGAAGGGTATTGACGTAAGCTATGCCGACGGCCGGATTGACTGGAGAAGAGTCAGAGAAGACAGGATAGAATTTGCAATGGTCAGGGCAGGATTCGGCGATGGAAATATAGATCAGGAGTTTGAACGGAATGCAAGAGAGTGCAATCGTGAGAGAATCCCACTCGGAATCTACTGGTTCAGTTATGCATATACAAGAGAGATGGCTAGAAGAGAGGCGAAACAATGTGTAGAGATCATCAGAAGGTATCGGGTTGAATACCCAGTAGCTTTTGATTTTGAAGAAGATTCCATTGATTATGCGAGAGAACATGGTGTTACGATCACAAAAGATCTTGCAACAGACTTTACAAGAGAGTTCTGTGATGAGATCCGAAGATCCGGATACAGACCGATGTTTTATACAAATCTCTCTGATTTAGAGGATTATTTTGACATACGGCGTCTCAGAGAATATGAACTTTGGCTGGCGAAATACCAGCATGTTCTTGGAGTGGATGATGTTGATATGTGGCAGTATTCCGATTCCGGAAGGGTCAGAGGCATCCGGGGCGAAGTGGACATGGATTACAGTTTTAAAGATTATGAAAAGAGAAATCCAACGGATAGGCACAGCCTGTGTCCGGAGACAAGACGAGAAGAAGAATAAAAGATTCCCATTCTGTATATGCCGGAGACGGCATGCTGCAGAATGGGGTATTTTTTTAAGGAAACCTCCCCCCCCACACACATTTACAGTGATCCATGGTATAATATTTTATAGTGAAGCGGTGTGGTCCGGTGAAAGGTATCGTACTTCTGCGCCAGGAAGAAGACGCATATGGGATTCAGAAGCCGGCTGTTTATTCTCCGCTGTTTTGCTTTGGACTGGAAGATATGATGTATTCTGAAAAGAAGGTCTTTCGGACAGCCGGCCAATTTGATAGTTCCATGATACGGCCGATCCCGGAGGCAAAAATATTGCTTGTCGACGATAACCAGATCAATCTGGGAGTGGCGGAGGCACTGATGGCTCCGTACCAGATGCAGATTGATTGTGCAGACTCCGGAAAGCAGGCTGTGCAGGCGGTGACGGAAGTGGACTATGATCTTATTTTTTTAGATCATATGATGCCTGAGATGGACGGTGTTGAAACATTAAAAGTGATCCGTTCATTGCCGAATGAAAAAAAGAGGGCGGTTCCGGTCATAGCGTTAACAGCCAATGTGACGAAAGAAGCACAGGAGTTGTTTAAGAAAGAGGGGTTTGACGGGTTTATGCCAAAACCCATTGACATCAGGCTGTTAGATCAAATCCTGACACGGTATTTGAGGCTGCATAACCGGTGATTCTGCCAGTGTGAGAAGGAATTGTGATTATGATAATATATAAAGAATATACAGCATTTCAACTTAAAACTTTTGGGGCCATCACGATGTTTTTGGACCATGCATATAAAATATGTTTCTTTTGGATCGTAAGTGGACTGAGCGTATGGCTTCATTTGGGGGAAGAAATATGTTATAACATTGTCACTCTGCTGTTCGGCATTACCTCTATGTCATTTTTTATTTTTGCATTTTTCTGTGCAGAGTCCTGTCGGTATACAAAGCATAGATTCCGCTATCTAAGAAACCTTTTGGTATTTGCAGTTCTGTCAGAGATTCCATTTCAGTATCTTGTAGATACTATAGAAGGAGAAACCCTGAAACTGCAGTTTGGATTTACCAATGTTTTATTTACACTGCTGCTGGGGACATGTGCTTGCTTTGCATATGAAGAGATGAAGAAGCGGGGCAAAGGATGGATTGGTCTGTTGGCCGCTGTACTCTGTGCGGGAATCGCTTGGGTGCTGCACACGGATTATGATATGTACGGGGTTATGGCTGTATTTGCGTGTTATTTTTTTAGAGAGAAAAAGCAGAAATTTACGGCCCTCGGAATCATCATTTTCTTGCTTTATGGCATACGGATTCCCGCAGAAGATATCTTATCTTATGGGTTTGATTTATATATGCTTCCCTCTTATTTCATTAAATTATTTTTTTGCCTTGGCACAATACTGGTTCTCCAAACATACCATGGAGTGAAAGGAAAAGGGATGAAATACTTTTTTTATTTGTTTTATCCTGTTCATATTTCACTGTTGGTCTTCGTTTATGCGGTGTTTTTGGCCTAATCCATTTCTTTTATTGACTTTTTCACAAAAAATGGGTTATACTATATAAGGAAATATTCGGGCTAGTACTGGTTTCGACAGGGATTCTGAAGCTCGGGAAGCCATTCGGAGAGACCACGTTACGGTGTAAACTTAAATTAAACGCAGATAATAAATTAGCGTACGCTGCAGCCTAAGGGCAGCAGTAGTCTGTGACAGGTCATCTACAGCCTGTCATTAGGCTTCAAATAATGTAGAACCCTCGTCTGTTTAAGCTTTGCGGCAGATGAAGTATTTATGAAGCTACTGAAGTACTGATCCTGTCTCTGGGAGCAGTATGGAGGGAATGTCAATACAGAGACTGTAATGGGAGATGCCTGAGGGGATGGGTTTTTGGACGCGGGTTCGATTCCCGCCTAGTCCATCGCAAAGAGCGCGTGTTTACGTGCTCTTTTTTTGAATGATACTAGGAAGGACTTTCACGCATTAGCGTGACAAGGTCTTTCCTAAGTAATAAAAAAAGAATGGCTTAGATATGTTTGAAACACATAAATAAGCCATTTTTTTATTTTCTTCTTTTTGTATGAGAAGCTGGTTAGTAGCAGACTTTGCAGGGCCTGCTCTTAGGACAGGAAGACAGGGAGCCATGATAAATCGTCCTGGAACGGCCCAGAGTCGGGCAGTCTATGGTACTGTGGTATACAGAACCTCCGGGAGTCCAGTAAACTGTTTCTGTATGTTTCTTTTTTGAAGACTTCTTTTTAGGAGAAACCTTAATCCGGCAGGTTGCTTTTTTGCCGGACTTCATAGTCACTGTGATCTTGGCAGTGCCTTTTCTTTTTGCTTTTACTTTTCCCTTTTTTGAGACAGTGGCAATCTTCTTATTGCTGGATTTCCATTTTTTTACGGAATCACCTTTTGCATATTTTATTTTCAGTTTGTAGGTTTTAGAGACTTTTAATTTTACGGTTTTCTTCGTAAACTTTACATACGGTTTTAATTTTGCAGTTTTCTTTGACTGTCTTTTATAACATTCAAGACACTCGCGCTGTTTCAGACCTGTTTTATGGATGGTTGGTTTTTTTACGGTATACCAGTCATCCCATAAATGATCACCTGTTGCAGGGATAGTTTTAGTCTGGCTTTCATAGCAAAGATAACACCAGCGGGATTTTTCTCCGGTATCACTGCATGTAGGTTCAGTCGTAGTATCCCATTCACTCCACTCGTGCTGACAAGACTCGGCTGCAGGGATCGCAAGTGTTGGTATTATCATAGAGAATACCAGAATCATACAAAACAATTTCTTTTTCATAAATACCTCCTCTTTGTTAAATATAAAGTTACCTTCCATTTGTGCATACAATTGATGGCAATATATATTAATATACCACAATTTATACCAAAAACACTATAACATATGACATTTTTTACACGATTTCCGTTCGACTCTTAGAATGCGGACATATTATCTGCTGGAGCAGGCACCGTTTGTTTTTAAGCAGCCTGCTCCAGCAGATATTACGTCCATTTTGACCAATTTGGAGGCCTTGCATTCGAAGAGATGTTAGTTTTTCTTCTTTCAGCAAAGGCTTGGAGGCGGTGCGCAGTGCGCAGTGAGGCTGTTTGAGCGTCAGCGAGTTCCGAACGGGCCGCCGGAGAGGCTTTGCTGAAAGTTAGAAAATCTTACATCTCTGAGACAGCAAGCCGGAAAACTGGTCAAAATGTTATACAAAATAATTTGGAACTTTACCAAACTTATATTATACTTACAGCATGTAAAAAATAAATTATAAAAAATGAAAGGATTCCCTTCGGTCATTCGTATTATTGATAGAACGTTAAAAAATATAGAAAGAGAAGGTGGATCAAATGAAAGTATCTGCAGCGATTATTACGACAGGAATTTTATGTTTAGAAGGATTATCTTCTTTTACCGGAAGCGGGACAGAAAAATATGTGTCAGCCAGGAAACCTGCCGTTCAGGCAGTCTGTTCTGTAAAATCATGCAGAAAAACAGGTGCACATAAACATCACACAACTGTAAAGCATCATACTAAGAAAAAGCACCATACGAAAGCTAAACGTTATAACTGCGGTGTTTCAAGTTGTAAAATAACAAAGAAACATACCCATAAACGATACAGCGGACATCATAGAAAAAGCCACAGAAGCAGTCATCACGGAAGACATCACAGATAAGATAAAAGCTGAAAAAAGTGACGCCTGGGAGGGCAGAGATGAGAAGTGAAGCAGACCTGACAAATACAATAGAGATATATTCTGATATGCTCAGAAAAATATGTTTTATGCATTTAAAGAATTATAGTGATGTGGAAGATGTATTTCAGGATGTATTTTTAAAGTATATGCAGAGTGACATCAGCTTTGAGAGTGAAGAACACAAAAAAGCCTGGCTGATTAGGGTCACAGTAAACAGATGTAAAGATGTGCTGAAGAATTTTTTTCGGAGGAATGCAGTCTCTTATGACTGCATCAGCAAAGAACCCATTTTTTTGCAGGAGAGGGATCTGGATGTTTTTGATGCAGTAACAAAGCTGCCGACTAAATTTAAAAATGTAGTTTATCTTTTTTATTATGAAGAATATACAGTGCCGGAAATTGCACAGATTCTTCATAAAAAAGAGAACACGATTTATACCTGGCTTGGAAGGGCAAGAAAAAAGCTTAATGAAGATTTAGGAGGTGACTTTTTTGAAGAATGATATACGCAGATCCTTTGAAAAAATCAAGGCGGAAGAAGGATTAAAGCAAAGCACCAGAGAATCAGTTTTAAATAAGCTAAACGAAAAGCCAAAGCCAAGGAGAAATTTTCAGAGATTTTCTCTTGCTGTGGCGGCAGCAGCGTTTATATTGTTTATTGGAGCCGGTTCTTTTCAGATGTATTTTTCGGAGAGCAGTTATATTGATATGGACGTGAATCCCTCCATTGAACTGTCTGTAAACAGATTTGACCGGGTCATCCGGATGTCTGCATATAACAAAGACGGAAAGGAAGTACTCTCTGAGCTGAATCTTAAACATAAAAGCTACAAAGATGCGGTAGCTCTCATTTTGAAGAAGATAAAAGAAAAAGGTTATTTAAAGCAGAACGGAATGATCTCTGTAACAGTACAGGGAAAAGACCGTGAGAAAGCCTCAGAAATTAAAACTTTGCAGACCGAGATTGACCAATGCATCAGTGAACATGGCGGCAGGCAGAATGTGGAGGTGTATGCCGTATCAAAACGACTGAAGAAAAAATCACACCATTTGAACGTAACGCCGGCTAAGTATCTTGCCATTAAGGAACTTCAAAAGGTGGACCAGACGGCAACGGTAGAAAAGTGCAGGGACCATTCCATCAGTGAGATAAAGGATTATACAAAACAGTGTGAAGAAGGTCATGAAAACAGCCATGGAAACAGCCAGGACCGGCAGCAGGGAGGACATCACGGCAGCGGGGGACACCATGGGGAGCATTAATTTAAAATGAGCTTTTAAAAACGGCTGTAACAGACAGGACATTTCCATCGACCGAAGCTTCGACAGTACCGTGCAGTTTATTAACCAGAATTTTTACAACAGAAAGGCCCAGTCCCGTACTTTCATTGTGACGTGACTGGTCCTTTGTGTAGAAGCGTTCAAACAATCTGCTCACCTGAATCTTTTCAGGGTCAGATACCGTATTTGATATTTGAAAAACTATATTGCGGCTCGTGTCCTGAGAAAGACAGATACAGATTCTCCCTGACGTATAGCGGACTGCATTGGACAGCAGATTTTGGAGAATACGTTCCAGCATGCTGCGGTCTGCCTTTACAAAGACGGAGGATTCAGGCATTGTGATTTGAGGAGAGAGCTTTCTGCTTTGAAATAATGGGGCACTGTCTGCCAGAAAATCGATCAGAAGGTTAGAAAAATTGAGATCTTCCCAATCAGGTTCTGTTTGGTCTGCCTCCAAAATGGACAGATCATAAAACACATCGATCAGCTCTCTTAAACGGCAGGTTTTTCGCAGGGCAGTTTCAATGCGGTCCTTTTGATCAGGCAATAGCCGGCTCTTTTGCAGGATTTGGAGGTGGCCATTGATCACAGTCAGAGGAGTGCGCAGATCATGGGATATATTGGCTATGGAATTTTTCAGTTCTTCTTCATGCTGTAAGGCTTTTGCAGCCGACTTGCGCTGACAGTCAAAAAAGCGGTTTATTTTTGCCGCCAGCAGTTCCAGGTCCTGATCTGCCAGAGACAAGTCCAGCATTTTTTCGGTTTTGCCGCAGGTTACCTGGTCAATCTGAAGGGACATGTGGTTTATCTGCCGTTTCAGCGCAAAATATTTGAAAGATATAATGACAGATAATATGAGGAGAAAGAATAGAACGAGGTTCATATGATTTTCCTTTCTTTTATTTCAGTTCACAGCTTCTGAATGTTTTCCAGGATGCCAGGAGAAGAACGGTACTCCAGCACAGCGAAACAGCAAGACTCCCGAAGGTAAGTATTTCGGTACCGCTGATCACTTGACGGATCTGGAAGGAAGGCAGAAAGCGGACCGGCAGGTTCAGCATCATTCCGTATCCCAGATACAGACTTAACACAAAGGTGAGGAGAGCGGCGGTACAGATTGCCCTGGGCATATTTCTCAGAACAAAACACAAAAAGATTGGAATCAGCAGGACAGGACTGTTAAACAGAAAGGAATCAGCCGCAGCCCTGACAAAATCTGATAAGAAACCGATCAGATCATGAATACCAAAATAAATAGATTCTCTGATGCAGCCTGCAGCCGGAAACACCAACGCCAGAAGATTAAAGGCGGTGAGATATACGATGATTTTGCTTATAAATACTGTGAGACGGGAATGTCCCGCGGCGATTTCCTGCTGAACGGTGCGCCAGGAAAATTCCTGGCCGAGGACCAGTGCCAGGATACAGGAGACGATAATCAGCAGGAAGGTAGAGTCATACACCATGCCGTTTAGTATATCTGTAAGATTTTCGGCAATTTTTTCTTTGGGGCCGAAGATTTCTGACCTGTAAGCCGGCGCAGTGATGAAGCCAAGCATAAAGATCATGATCACGCTCCACCAGTAGGTACGGTTGTGTAAAAAATAATACCGTTCAGTCTTTAATAAATTGATCAATGCTTTCACCTCTTTCATTTCAAATCTGTTCGGGAAAAATTCCAATAAGCCCAAATACAGCAGATAAAGATCCATAAAAAGTTCGTTAAAAAGACATTTAAACTTGTCAGCTGATCGAAACACAGCAGCCTTAGCTGCCCCATCGGAAGAACCGCTGCCACAAGGGGATAGTGCCGGCCGTTTAAAAGAAAGAGCATGACAAAAAAGAGGACCAGCGGCAGAGTCAGCGTCTTTCCAACGCCTTGGAAAAGAAATCCGCAAAGACAGGGAAGCATGGCCATTGCGCATATGATCCAGATAGCCAGCATTGATTTGAGGAAAAGAGCCGATAAAGAGGCACTGGTGATTCCAAACAGCATACATCCTGCCGCTGCCCCTGCAAACAGAGGAAGACAGAGGATAGAAATACATCCGGTAAGGTGTACGATGATCTTGACCAGCAGGATGTGCCCCCTTTTATGACCTGCCGAAATATAGCTTTGTATTGTCCGGTTTTCAAAATCCGACCCGATGAACAGCGCACCGAAGATCATGATTAAGACGTAGAGCAGGGGAGCGGTGTACAGGATGTGATTGAAAACATCCAGTGATTTTGCGGGCGGCGATCCGTCGAGCAGAAGAATACAGCTCAGGGCACAGGAAATGATCAAGAGTCCCCAAAAACTTTTCATTCGCCATAGTTTATAAAACTCAGCTTTTAAGATTCTGCGCATGGGATACTGCACCAACCTTTCTCAAAAAATAATCTTCCAAAGTATCTCCGGATACATTCAGGGTGGTAACGAGGATGCCGGAATCCGACAGGGTCCGGGCAACCGTTTCTATATCATCCAGATACTCATACAGGCGGATGGTGCCGTCGGGCATGAGGCGCAGATGCTCTGTGTGCAGGTGTTTTTCCAGTGACAGAAGTGCGTTCTGCGGCTGATTTGTTTTGATGGCTATATGCCTTTTGCACTGTTCATCCAGTTCTCGGCCTGACAGTTCATCAATGATCCTTCCTTTATGGATCAGGATGAACTGTGAAGCGGTCTGGTATAATTCCTCCAGTATATGGCTGGAGACTAAGATTGTCATCCCGTATTTTTGGTTCAGGTCTTTGAGGAGTCTGCGGATTTCAACGATACCGTTAGGATCAAGACCGTTGATAGGTTCATCCAAAATAAGAAATTCAGGATTGTTTAACAGGGCGGCAGCGATTCCGAGGCGCTGCCTCATTCCCAGGGAAAAGTTTCTGACCGGTTTTTTTGCGGTATTTGTAAGACCGGTCATTCGAAGACAGTCTGAAATGACAGATTTTCCGGGAATGCCTCTCTGAAGCCTCTGCACCTCAAGATTTTGAACTGCTGTCAGGTTGGGATAAAGAGCGGGAGACTCGATCAGACATCCCATCCTTTTTCGCTGCTCCTGGAGACCGGTTCTGTTCCTCTGTCCCCAAAGTTCAAGAGTACCGTCCGTGGGAAAGGACAGCCCGGCAGTCAAGCGGAGGAATGTGGTCTTTCCGGCGCCGTTCTGTCCGATAAATCCGTAAATTTTGCCTTTCTCGATCCTTAAATTTATGTGGTCTATAACCAAAGAATGCTTATATTTTTTCGTTAAATTATGTGCTTCTAATACAGTAGAATTCATATATACTGCTCCTTTCTTCTCAGACCAGTATAAGACACAATATTAAAGAATTCCTTAATTAGGAGCAGAAAATTATAAAATTAAGATAAAGATGAGAACAATGGATCGTCTATCTTTCAGTCTTTGTGCAGCCGGTAGCCGATGCCCCAGACAGTATCAATATATTCGTTTTCGGAAGAAACAGCTTTGAGTTTGTTTCTCAGATGACTGATATGTACGTTCAGTGTATTGTCCTCACTTAAATATTCGCTGCCCCAGATACTTTGAAATAGATTTGCTTTGGAAAATATTTTGTCCGGATATCTCATCAGCAGCTCAAGAATCCTGAATTCTTTTGCTGTTAAGGAAAGTTCCACGCCTTTGAGATATGCAGTAAGAGAACCGGTATCCAAAGTCAGCTCCTGAAATTTAAGGACCTTTTTTGGGAATGTCTGAAGCTTCGATCTCCGGAGGTTGCTTTCAATCCTTGCAAGGGTTTCATCCAGATCAAAAGGCTTTGTAATATAATCATCCGCGCCGAGACGAAGCAGATCAATTTTATTCTGAGTCGTTCCCCGGGCAGAAATGACAATCACGGGAAGATCAGAACAGGAACGTATTTCTTTCAGGAGCTGATCGCCGCTTTTATATGGAAGCATGAGATCCAGAAGTACCAGATCGATGTTTTGGTGTCTGATGATTTGACAAATACAGCGGCCGTCAGTTTTGCCAACGGCTTCAAAGCCGTATCCGGATAAAAAGTCTGACAGAATTTTCAGGATTTCTTTGTCGTCTTCGATGATTAATATTCTTGACATATACAGTACTTGTCCTTTCACTAAGTTTTTAAATAGTATATCATATTTTAGGTTGCATATCTTTTGCTGTTTATTTAAAATATTCATAAGGAACAAATAACCGGGAGGATAAATTTATGAAATTTACAAAGAGACTGCTTTCTCTGCTGCTCTCATTGCTGCTGGCGTTTTCACTGAGCGGCTGCAAAACATCAACAGAGCAGGGGAAAAGCGGACAAACCAGCCAGAAGACCGGCCAGGAACAGTCAAAAACCGAGGAACAAAAACAGTTTGACAAATTTTTAGACCGGCAGGTAAAAGAGACGTTGTCTCAAAATACACTGAATCTTCATTATCAGCTGAAAGATCCTGAGAAGTACGGCATCAAACAGGAGAAGGTTTCCATCGGACATATTTCTCCCGGACAGGATAAGAAAGCACTGAAGGAAAATAAGAAGACAGCAGAAGAACTTTCCGGATTTAAAAGGAGCAGTCTGACAGGAAAACAAAAACTTACGTATGATATATTGGAAGACTATCTGAGTATGCTCATAGAGGAAAGCCAATATCCATTATATGATAATATTATCGGGGAGGTTTCCGGCATCCAGTCCAATCTTCCGGTGACACTGGCAGAGTATCAGTTTTACAGAGAGAAGGATATTAAAGATTATCTCACCCTGCTGTCTCAGGTTACGGGATATCTTCAAGAGGCAGGAGAGTATCTGAAAGCACAGTCTAAAGCGGGACTGTATGTAACCGATGGGGCGGCAGATACTGCGGCGAAGCAGATTGATGATTTTTTGAAAGAAAGCGGCGAAAAAAATATATTAAGTGCTACATTTAAAGAACGTGTCAATGACTTTTCGGGTATCAGCAAGGAACAGAAAACAACCTATAATAAACAAAATAAGAAACTGCTGAAGCAGTCTGTATATCCTGCATTCCGCAGCTTTAAAAAGACGATTCTGTCACTGAAGGGAACCGGAAAAAACAGCGGAGGTGTCTGCAATTTAAAAAACGGGAAAAAATACTATCGGCTTGTCTTGAAGGAGCAGACAGGAACAAACAAAACAGTCAGCCAGCTGCTCTCAAGTGTGACAGGCCGTCTCCAGAGCTCAGTGAAACAGATGGTGAATCTGATCCAGGGCGATGAGAGCCTCCAGAAAAAGTTTTATAATTTTGATCCGGTGATGACCAGTCCTAAAAAGGTATTGGCCGATCTGGAGAAGAAGGCTAAAACAGATTATCCACCCCTGAAAAAAGTCCATTATAAGATCAAATATGTTCCAAAAGCGCTGGAAGATACTTTAAGTCCGGCATTTTATATGATCCCGCCGATCGATGATGAGACAGAAAATACCATCTATATCAACAAAGGCTCCACCGATAAGAGCGGAATTTACAATACTCTGGCTCATGAAGGGTATCCGGGGCATCTTTATCAAAACAATTATTTTCTCAGCACAGATCCGGACGATATCCGTTTGATCATGGATTTTCCTGGTTACTCGGAAGGCTGGGCCTCCTATGTGGAGATGCATGCCTTTGACTATGCTCCGTATGATAAGTCTGTGGCCAAATTGAAACGCATCAATGACGAGATCAATATGGCCATCGGAAGTGCTGTCGATATCAATGTCAACTACCGGGGATGGACCCTGGACCAGATCAAGGATATGCTGAAAGAGATGGGATATGGAAGTTCTGCGGCAGACCAGCTTTACAGGCTCGTATCTTCGGAACCGGGATACTATCTGAAATATTATTCCGGAGCCCTGGAATTTCAGGAATTGAGAAACAAGGCGTCCAAGGAGCTTGGCAAGAAGTTCCAGACGAAAGAGTTCCACAAGGTGATTCTTGAAAACGGTCCGAGCAATTTTTTACAAGTGAGAAAAGCCGTAGAGGCATATATCGAAGAAAACAAATAGGAAGGAATACAGTTTATTATGGAAGATATATTACAGGTAGGAGCGATCGCTTCCACCCACGGTGTCCGCGGAGAGGTCAAGGTGTATCCGATGACCGATGATGTGGAGCGCTTTAAGGATTTGAAGGAGGTGCTGCTGGATACGGGCAGGGAAATGAAGCTTCTGCATGTGAAGTCCTGTAAGTTTTTTAAAAACCAGCCGATTCTTAAGTTTGAGGAGTTTGACAATATCAATGATATCGAACAGTATAAACGCTGCGGGCTGTTTGTCACAAGAGAGAATGCAGTCAAGCTTGAAGAGAATGAGTTTTTCATTGCCGATATCATTGGGTTCGATGTTTACCGGGAGACCGGAAAGAAGCTGGGAATATTGGATGACGTGCTTCAGACAGGGGCAAACGATGTGTATGTGGTAAAAATGGATGATGGAAAGGAAGTACTGCTTCCGGCCATAAGAGACTGTATCAAAAAGGTCTCTCTGGAAGAAAAGAGAATCGATGTTTTTGTAATGAAAGGACTGCTGGATGAATAAGTTTCACGTTTTGACTTTATTTCCCGAGATGATCGAGAGCGGATGCAGCACGAGTATTTTAGGCCGTGCAAAAGAGGCGGGACATATCGGTGTGGAAGCCGTAAACATCAGGGATTTTACGAGGGACAAGCATAAAAAAGTGGACGATTATCCATACGGCGGCGGTGCCGGAATGGTCATGCAGGCGGAGCCGATCTATCTGGCATATCAGCATATTGAGCAAAAGATGGAGAAGAAGCCCCGGGTGATTTATGTGACTCCTCAGGGAAAGGTGTTCCACCAGGAGATGGCTAAGGAGCTTGCAGAGGAAGAAGAACTTGTTTTTCTGTGCGGCCATTATGAGGGCGTGGATGAACGTGTCTTAGAAGAGATTGTCACGGATTATGTCTCCATTGGGGATTACGTTTTGACGGGAGGAGAGCTTCCGGCTATGGTGATGATCGACGCCATATCCAGACTGGTTCCGGGAGTACTGAATAACGGAGACTCGGCGGAGTACGAGTCTTTTGAAAACGGGATGCTGGAATATCCCCAGTACACAAGACCGCCGGAGTTTTTGGGGAGGAAAGTACCGGAGGTGCTGCTTTCAGGTCACCACGGAAGGATCGAAGAGTGGAGGAAAGAGCAGTCTTATTTGAGGACAAAGGAGAGAAGGCCGGATCTGCTCGATAAAAATAAATAATTCTTGCAAAAGCAGTCTTGTTGTGATATTATATAGCAGTTGTTATAAATAGGATGGTCCTCTGTTACACAAGGTATTATGAACATCTAAAAAGATTTAAGGAGGAACAACATGAACGATATCATTAAAAGTATTGAAGATGCACAGTTAAGAGAAGTTGCAGATTTCAGAACAGGTGACACTGTGAAAGTATACGGAAAAGTAAAAGAGGGAAACCGCGAGAGAATTCAGGTATTTGAAGGAACTGTCATCAAAAGACAGAATGGCGGAGCACGCGAGACATTTACCGTGCGCAAAAATTCCAACGGCATCGGCGTAGAAAAAACCTGGCCGGTACACTCTCCGATCATCGAGAAGATCGAAGTTGTGCGCAAAGGTAAGGTTAGACGCGCGAAATTATACTACTTACGTGACCGTGTAGGTAAGGCTGCGAAAGTGAAAGAAAGAGTATAATATTTTTCAAAAAAAACACAGGGACGAGCCGGAGCTTGTCCCTGTTTTGTTTAAAGAAAGGGTGTGAGATCTGTGAGCGGATATACGGTTACTTATCAGATGAGGAAGAAAAAAAGACAGAGACGGGATAAGATCGCGGCATATGTGCTGACTTTTGTGGCCGTGATTTTTGCGGCTTTTATCATTGTCCGTTTTCTGTGTGCCGGTTATACGGTACAGGGGGATTCCATGCTTCCCACCTATGAGAGCGGAGAAAAGCGGCTGGTCAACCGGCTGATTTATAAAGTGAAAAGTCCGGCGCGATATGATATAATATTGTTCGAGTCAGAGGACGAGACAAACAAGCAGTATTATGTAAAGAGAGTGGTCGGACTCCCAGGAGAGACGGTTCAGGTCAGGGACGGGAACGTCTATGTAGACGGCAGGAAGGCCAAAAGCTTCGGAAAAGAACAGATCCTGTCTCCCGGACTGGCAGCAGACGGCGTAAAACTATCCAAGAATCAATATTTTGTCATGGGAGACAATTACAATAACAGCGAAGATTCCAGGAGTGCCGTAGTCGGCAATGTAAAAAAGACACAGATCATAGGCAAGGTCGGGATCAAATATTGGCCTTTTGGATAAAGAAGGAGGACACATGCAGTTTCAGTGGTACCCGGGTCATATGACCAAGGCAAAACGAATGATGCAGGAAAATATAAAGCTGATCGATATTGTGATCGAACTGGTGGATGCGAGAATTCCATTCGGAAGCAGGAATCCCGATATCGACCAGCTGGCACAGAACAAATCCAGACTGATTTTATTAAACAAGACGGATCTTGCAGACAGCAGGAAGACAGAACTCTGGGAACAGTATTTTAAAGACAGGGGATTCTTTGTCGGGAAAGTCAATTCCCAAAAGGGAACCGGAGTCAAAGCTGTCCAGGGTATTGTCATGGAGGCGTGCAGAGAAAAGATCGAGCGGGACCGGAAGAGGGGAATTAAGAACCGGCCGGTCCGCGCCATGATCGCGGGAATCCCGAATGTAGGGAAATCTACATTTATCAACAGTCTGGCCGGAAAAGCCTGTACGAAAACCGGAAATAAACCGGGTGTGACAAAGGGCAAACAGTGGATTAAACTGAATAAAAATATCGAGTTATTAGATACACCGGGGATTTTGTGGCCCAAATTTGAGGATCAGACCGTAGGCCTTCATCTGGCATTGATCGGTTCTATTAAAGAAGAAATATTAAATCAGGAAGAGATGGCCATGGAACTGATCCCGTTTCTGGTAAAAGAATATCCGGGTATTTTAGCGGCACGCTACCGGGTTGAAGAGGACAAGAATACACTGAAAATCCTTGAACAGATCGCGGCTAACCGAAATTGTAAAGAAAAAGGCAATCAGCTGGACTATGAAAAGGCCGCACATATCCTGCTGGAGGAGTACAGGAACGGAAAGCTTGGAAAGATCACGCTGGAAGTACCTGCTGACTATGAGGGGTAATCAAACACATGTCGTTTCGAATAAGGCGCAGGGCGCATCGTTTTTATTCTGAATTATGTTTCTGGGGATCCACTGTTTTTATCGCAGTTTTTGTCTCCTTTCTTATCATTACCTTTATAGGAGAGAGGACCGGGGTTTCCGGCCATTCTATGGAGCCGACGCTCCACCATATGGACAGCGTACTGGTTGACAAGCTGACTTACCGGTTCCGGGACCCGAAGCGCTTTGAAGTCGTGGTATTTCCAAATCCCGCAGACAGAAAAGAAAAGCTGGTAAAGAGAGTCATCGGAATGCCCGGGGAGACAGTGGAGATCCGCAGCGGCACAGTCTACATCGACGGCCGGATAATATCCAGGGATTATTCCAAAGATCATATGACATTTCCCATCAATGTGGAGGGCAGCATTACCCTAAAAAAAGACGAATATTTTGTACTGGGAGATAACCGGAATAACAGCATGGACAGCAGGGACATCCGCGTGGGTCCCATATACAGGAAAGAGATACAGGGAAGGGTTGTTTTCAGGCTGTTTCCGCTCAAAGATGCGGGAAGAATCTTATAGAGAGGCACTTATGACAAAACAGGAAGAAAAACGGATAGAAAAACTGAAGAAAGAAAAGCAGCGCATGTATGAGATGTTTTCTTATGAGAGAGAATATGAAAGGTATTCTCATATATGCGGGATTGACGAGGTGGGCCGGGGACCCTTTGCGGGACCCGTGGTGGCGGCGGCCGTCATTCTGCCGAGAGACTGTGATATTTTATACCTGAACGATTCCAAGAAGGTTTCACCGAAAAAGAGAGAAGCATTGTATGATGAAATTTACGAGAAAGCTCTCGCTGTCGGAATCGGGATGGCTTCGGAAAAAGTCATAGATGAGATCAATATTTTAAATGCTACCTATGAAGCGATGAGGACGGCGGTTTCAAATCTTCCGGTCGAGCCGGATCTGCTGCTAAACGATGCGGTTACGATCCCGGGGATCGGAACAGAGCAGGTTCCGATCATCAAGGGGGATGCAAAGAGCGCTTCGATTGCGGCGGCAAGCATTGTGGCAAAGGTGACCAGAGACCGGATGATGGAAGAATACGATCAGCTTTATCCTCAATATCAGTTCGCAAAGAATAAAGGCTATGGGACAAAGGCTCATATCGAGGCGATCAAAGAGTATGGTATCTGCACAATTCACCGGAAGAGTTTTGTAAGGAAATACATATGAAAAATCATAGAAAGACCGGTATGGAGAAGGAAGAGACTGCGTGCCGGTTTTTATTGACTCAGGGGTATGAAGTCATTGAGAGAAATTTTTATTCCCGCTATGGGGAAATTGATATTATTGCGCGGGATGGGCAGTATCTTGTGTTTGCCGAGGTGAAATACCGGCGGTCAACAGCCTTCGGATATCCAGGAGAGGCTGTTGACCGCAGAAAACAGCAGAAGATTCATAAGACGGCGGAATATTATTTGTTTTGCCGCGGCATGTTTGACAGGCCGGCAAGATTTGATGTGGTAGAAATCATAGGAAAGAAGATCAGGGTGATAAAAAATGCATTTTAAGAGATTAAACGATAATCATTCCACGGTGCTGCACGAAGGGCAGGTGCCGTATCTAACGTTTAGAAAACTGGATCAGGCCGGAGTCCGCCATGGATTTTCCACCAGGATGGGAGGCGTCAGTCAAGGGATGTTCTCCTCTATGAATTTAAGCTATACAAGGGGAGACGATGAAGCCTCTGTGGATGAAAATTTCCGCAGGATCGGGCAGGCAATAGGGTTTGACGAGAAAAAGCTTGTATTCTCCAATCAGATCCATGACACGAAGATCGGGAGAGTCGGGAAAGAAGACTGCGGAAAAGTCATGACCGGAATGGACGGACTGGTGACCGATGTGCCTGGAGTCCCTCTGTATACGGGATATGCGGACTGTGTACCCCTGTTTTTCTTTGATCCTGTCAAAAAAGTGGCGGCTCTGGCCCATTCCGGCTGGAAGGGTACAGTCGGACGGATCGGAGAAAAGATGGTAAAACAGATGAAAGACGGATATGGATGCTGTCCTGAGGATATTGTGGCGGCTGTCGGCCCGTCAATCTGCAGAGACTGCTATGAGGTCAGCGAAGATGTGGCAGAGCAGTTCATAAAGGAATTTTCAACACACCCGAAAGAAGAATTTTTGGACAGGAAGGAAAATGACAAGTATCAGCTGGACCTGTGGAAGGCCAATGAGATTATATTGACGGAAGCAGGAATTTTACAGGAGAATCTGGACATCACCGATCTCTGTACCTGCTGCAACAGCGATTACTTATTTTCTCATCGGGCAACAAAAGGAAAACGGGGGAATTTAGGGGCATTCATTGTGCTTTGAATGTGATATAATCTTTACAACAGGGAAAGATTATCATATAATCAAACGGAAGTTTTAGGAAGAAAGATTCCATACAGAGAGGAAATAAACATGAGTAAACCGATAGTAGCAATCGTGGGAAGGCCGAACGTGGGGAAATCCACACTGTTCAACGCACTTGCGGGAGAGAATATTTCAATCGTAAAAGATACACCGGGAGTGACAAGGGACAGGATCTATGCGGACATTTCCTGGCTGAATTATAATTTTACGCTGATCGACACCGGTGGGATCGAGCCGGATTCGGGAGATGTCATCCTTTCCAGGATGAGAGAGCAGGCGCAGATTGCCATTGAGACTGCAGACGTGATCATTTTTCTTGTAGATGTGAGGCAGGGATTGGTGGATGCGGACTTCCAGGTGGCGGACATGCTGAGACGGTCTCAGAAGCCGGTGGTCCTGGCAGTGAATAAAGCAGACAATTATGAGAAGTTTCTGCCGGATACCTATGAGTTTTATAATCTGGGACTGGGTGATCCCCATCCGGTTTCCGCAAATTCCAAGCTTGGATTCGGTGATCTGCTGGATGAGGTCGTGGAAAACTGTGATCCAAAGGCTCTGGAAGAGGAAGAAGATGAAAGGCCTAAGATTGCCATCATTGGAAAGCCCAATGCAGGAAAGTCTTCGATTATCAACAAGATGCTTGGTGAGGAGAGAGTCATTGTATCGGATGTTGCGGGAACGACGAGAGATGCCATTGACACGGTCATCCAGAAGAACGGAAAAGAATACGTGTTTATTGACACCGCAGGGCTCCGCCGGAAAAATAAAATCAAAGAAGATCTGGAACGTTACAGTGTCATCCGTACAGTTTCCGCAGTGGAACGGTGTGATGTGGCGGTTCTGGTCATTGACGCCACAGAAGGCATCACCGAGCAGGACGCAAAGATCGCAGGCATTGCCCATGAGAGAGGCAAGGGGATGATCATTGCGGTCAACAAATGGGATCTGGTGGAGAAAGACGACAAGACGATCTATAAGTTCACAAACAAAATCCGCGAGGTTTTGGCTTATATGTCCTATGCGGAATTGGTTTTTATTTCGGCAAAGACCGGACAGCGTTTTCCTAAGATCTTTGATATGCTGGATGCCGTTATTGAAAATCACGCTATGCGTGTCCAGACCGGAGTGCTCAACGAGATTCTGACAGAAGCAGTAGCGATGAAACAGCCGCCGTCTGACAAAGGAAAACGCCTGAAGCTCTACTATATGACACAGGTATCGGTGAAGCCCCCCACATTTGTGGTGTTTATCAATGACAGGCAGCTGATGCACTTTTCCTATACCAGATATATTGAAAACCAGATACGGAATACGTTCGGATTCCGGGGAACCCCGATCCACATCATTGCGCGGGAAAGGAAGGAGAAGTAATGGTCCTTTGTGTTTTTCTCTGCCTGGCCATGGGATATCTGCTGGGCTGTATTCAGACAGGATTTATTATCGGAAAAATCAATCATATCGACATCAGAGATTACGGAAGCGGTAATTCCGGAACGACAAATACACTGAGAACCCTTGGAAAGACAGCGGCACTGCTGACCTTCCTTGGGGATTCCTCAAAGGGACTCATCGCAGTCAACATTGCCAGATACATATTAATTCCCCAGTTCGGAGGAATGGCCCATGAAGCCACACTCTGGCTGGTGACCGGGTTTGCCGTGGTCATCGGGCACAATTTTCCTTTTTACCTGCATTTTAAAGGAGGGAAAGGGATCGCTACAACAGGCGGCGTGATCTTTGCATTCGACTGGAGACTGGGACTTCTCTGTCTGCTTATTTTTTCTGTTGTGACAGGGATCAGTAAATATGTATCACTGGGTTCTATCTGCATGGTACTGGTAATCCCGTTTATTTTATATTTCAGCAGTCCCCACGACTGGCAGCTTGTGGCGGTGGGGTGTGTGTTTACGGCTATGGCGGTCTGGCGCCACAGGGCAAACATTGGCCGGCTCATTCACGGGACGGAAAACAAACTCGGACAGAAGGTAAAACGTTAGGAGGAAACTATGAAAAAGGTTAGCGTAATCGGTGCAGGAAGCTGGGGAAGTGCCCTGGCAGTTTTGCTGGCGAACAATGGACATGAAGTGACACTGTGGTCTCACGATTCCAAGGAGATCGAGATGCTTCAGAAGGAAAGAGAGCAGAAAGACAAGCTTCCTGGAGTGAAGCTTCCGGAGAATATAAAGGTCAGCGCCGATCTTGAAGAAACTCTCACAGGCAGAGATGTCATCGTCATGGCTGTGCCGTCTCCGGTGGTCCGTTCTATGGCAACTCGCATGGCTCCATTTATAAAAGAAGGCCAGGTCATCGTCAATGTGGCGAAAGGGATTGAGGATGAAACCTATAAGACACTGACAGAGATCATCGAGGAGGAGATTCCGGGCGCTGTTGTCTGTGTACTCTCCGGCCCGAGCCATGCAGAGGAAGTGGGAAGAAAACTCCCGACGACCTGTGTTGTCGGTGCAAAGAAGGAAAGTGTAGCTGTAATGCTTCAGGATCTGTTTATGAATGAGGTGTTCCGTGTCTACACAAGCCCTGATATCATGGGAATTGAGCTCGGAGGAGCATTGAAGAATGTCATTGCCCTGGCTGCCGGCGTCACAGACGGCCTCGGATACGGCGACAATACAAAAGCCGCACTGATGACCAGAGGAATCGCGGAACTTACCAGACTGGGAGCCGCTCTCGGGGGACAGATCGAGACATTTACCGGTCTGACCGGCATCGGTGACCTGATCGTTACCTGTACGAGCGTTCACAGCCGGAACAGGAAAGCCGGACTCCTGATGGGACAGGGATATTCTCCGAAAGAGGCTATGGATGAAGTCAAGATGGTCGTGGAAGGTGTCTATTCCGCCAAAGCGGCTCTCGGACTCGCAAAGCGGAATAATGTCAATGTTCCGATCATTGAGGAAGTAAACAAAGTACTCTTTGAGGAGAAAGATCCGAAAGAGGCAGTGGCAGATCTGCTCTTAAGGGAGCGCAAGAAAGAACATACAAACCTTAAATGGGAAGAAGAATAAGAAAGGACAAAGCTATGGCAGAATTCGCGGAAATGTCAAAGGAAGAATTGGAACAGGCAAAGGAAGCAGCAGACAGGGATTACGAGGAACTGAAGGCCAGGAATTTAAGCCTTGATATGTCAAGGGGAAAGCCTGCGCCGTCGCAGATTGATCACGCCAACGGCATGCTGAAAGAAATGACGGACTATCACACAAAGGCAGGCATGGATGTGAGAAATTACGGCGTTTTGGACGGGATTCCTGAGATGAAGGAACTTTTCAGTGAACTGCTCGATATTCCGGCCGGCCAGCTGATCGTCGGAGGAAATGCAAGCCTTAACTTAATGTTTGACGCAGTGATGCGTTTGTTTGTGTTCGGAACGATGGGAGAGAAACCGTGGGGCCGGCTTGACAAGGTGAAGTTTCTCTGCCCAAGTCCCGGCTATGATCGTCATTTTACCATCTGCGAGACTCTGGGTATCGAAATGATCCCGGTTCCTATGACCAAAGAAGGCCCGGATATGGATATGGTGGAAGAGCTTGTGGGAAGTGATACGTCCATCAAAGGTATCTGGTGCGTTCCCAAGTATTCCAATCCGCAGGGCATCTGTTACAGCGATGAAACAGTAGACCGACTGGCTTCCATGAAGACTGCCGCGAAAGACTTCAAAATATTTTGGGACAATGCCTACGGTGTGCATCCGGTCTTTGAGGATGTGAAAGTTAAGAATATCATCGACGCATGTGAAGAAGCCGGTACAAAGAATCGTCCGTATTATTTCTTCTCTACCTCAAAGATCACCTTCCCGGGAGCCGGTGTCAGCCTGATCGCTTCCAGTGAAGAGAATATAAATGAAATCAAAAAGATCATGGGTGTCCAGACGATCGGATATGACAAAGTCAACCAGCTGCGCCACGTACAGTTCTTTCAAAATGCAGAGGGACTGAGAGCGCATATGCAGGTTTTGGCTGAGTGCATGAGGCCGAAGTTTGAAACGGTTCTCAAATACCTGAACAAAGAGCTTGCAGGAACAGGGCTCGCTGTATGGGAGGAGCCGAAAGGCGGATATTTTGTGTCCGTGGATGTATATCCGGGATGTGCAAAAGAGGTTGTACGCCTGGCAAAAGAGGCGGGAGTTGTACTCACCGGCGCAGGAGCGACTTATCCATACAAGAAGGACCCGAAGGACAGCAATTTAAGGATTGCGCCTACATACCCTACAGTGGAAGAACTGGAACAGGCGATGGAACTGTTCTGTGTCTGTGTAAAGAAGGCAGCGCTGCATAAACTGGTCAGAGAATAGAACATAAGGACTCCGGAGACGAGCATTTAAGCTTGTTCCCCGGAGTCTTTCAGTTTGCGGTAGACAGTGAGCAGCATTGTGACATAGCAGGCGGTTCCTCCGATGAAATTGGAGACGGGCTCTGCGATAAAAACACCGTTGACACCGAGACCGAACAGCATTGGCAGGCAGACGGTCAGGGGAAGAACAATGACGACCTTCCGGAAGATAGAAAAGAAGATAGCCTGTCTGGACCTGTTCAGCGCGATATAGGTGGACTGGCCCGAAAACTGCAGGGACATCATGAAGATTCCAAAGAAATAAAGCTTTAAGGCGGGGACACCTTTTGCTATGATCTCCGGACTGCTGTTGAAAATATGGATAAAAAAGTGCGGTGCAAGAAGCAGGATACCCCATACAATAAAGGTGTAGCCGATGCAGGCAAGAGTCATAAACCGAATGGCTGCCTTGACTCTTTCGTACTGTTCAGCTCCGTAATTATATCCCAGAACCGGCTGGGCGCCGTTGGTAATACCGGTAACCGGCATCGTGATGACTTCCCGGATCGAATTTAAAATTGTCATGACGGTCACATAGAGATCTCCTCCATAGACCTGCAGGGTTGCGTTGCAGGCGATCTGTACGATACTGTTTGTGACCGACATCGTAAAACCGGAAAGACCGAGGGTTACGATCTGCCTGACCAGACGGAACTTTAACCTAAAGTTTTCCTTTTTCAGTTTTAGTATTGTTTTTCTGCCGGCGAGAAAGAGGAGGACCCATACAGAGGAAACAAACTGGGAAATGACGGTTGCGAGAGCCGCTCCCCTGACACCCAGCTGCAGGATAAAGATAAAAACAGGATCTAATATAATATTTAAGACGGCGCCGATTAAAACTGTCAGCATCCCGGTTCTTGCAAAACCCTGAGAGTTTATGAAGCTGTTCATACCAAGGCCCATCATCACAAAAACAGATCCCAGAAGATAGATCGTGATGTAGCTGTCTGCATAGGGAAATGTAGCTTCGCTCGCTCCGAATGCATAAATAATCGGTTTTTTAAAAATGAGGATTACAGCCGTGAGCAGAAGGCCCAGGAGAATCAGAAGGAAAAAAGAATTTCCCATGATCTCCTCGGCCTTTTTTTGATTTCCTTTTCCGCGTTCTATGGAACAAAGAGGAGCACCTCCCATGCCGATCAGATTGGCAAATGCCATGATGATCGTAATAATCGGAAAGGTAATGCCCACACCTCCCAGGGCGAGAGCGGCATCTTGTCCCATTCTTCCTATATAGATACGGTCAACAATACTGTAAAGTACGTTGATCAGCTGAGCCAGAGTCATAGGTACAGCCAGATTTATGATGTTTTTTGTGACGCTTCCTTTTGTAAAATCATTCTTTTCCTTTTCCATAACAGGATTCAGCCTCATTTCTTCAAAATCTTCGATAAAAAGTATAGCATGTTTTCCGGATAAATAGAATCTTGAATTAAATAACATTTGGATATATTTATATAAAATATTTACCTATAAAAACAATTGAAAAGGAAATATAAATCACCACACTTGTATACAGAAATGCATAAATACAAGCAGAAAACAAAACATTCTTTAGTTAAAACTGTCAAACAAATGACATTTGGACATATTCTGCACACAAAATCGGCTAGAAAAAGTATGTCCGGATGTTATAATTTAGATAACATCGATGGAAGAAAAAGAAATGATCAGGAGGTAAGAAAATGGCATTATTTTCAAAAGGAAAAGAAGTGTTTGGATGTCCGATGGACGGTGAGGTGAGACCTTTGAGTGAAACACCGGACAGGGCATTCGCGGACGGACTTCTTGGAGATGGAGTGGTTATTTTTCCATCGGGAGATAAAGTGTTTGCACCGTCGGCAGCAAAAGTAAACTTTACATTTCCGACACGCCATGCAGTCGGGCTGGAGACAAAGTCTGGATATGAATATCTGATCCATGTAGGGATCAACACGAATCAGCTGAAAGGAGAGGGATTTCATATATATGTAAAACCAGGAGATTATGTGAATAAAGGACAGCTTTTGCTGGAATTTGATCAAAAACTATTAAAAGAAAAGAATTTATCAGAAGCAACCCCTATCGTATTTGCCAATGTAGAAAACGATAACATTGAAGTGCTGAAGGCAGGCCGGGTTAAAGCCAATGAAGATCTGATGGTCGTGAAAAAATAGGAGGATGAATAGAATGAAGCTATCAGCGCGTGAAAAATATAGCTATGGAATCGGTGCCCTGGGAAAAGATATGATCTGCGGAGTCATATTTACCTATGCAATGGTCTATTTTACAGATGTACTGAAAATTTCAGCGGCATTTGTAGGGACACTCTTTTTCTTTGCAAAGTTCTGGGATGCGGTAAATGATCTCGGAATGGGAATGGTCGTTGACAATACGAAAACAAGATGGGGAAAATTCAGGCCGTGGCTGGCTGTTGGAACATTGATCAATGCCGTTGTTTTTGCCTGTTTATTTACGGACTGGGGATTATCCGGAACCGCACTTTATGTTTTTGCTGCCGTTATGTATATTTTGTGGGGAATGACTTATACCATTATGGATATCCCATACTGGTCTATGCTCCCCAATCTGACCAGTGACAAATCAGAGCGCGACCGGGTGGCTGTAGTTCCCAGGATCTTCGCATCTGTGGGAGGATCCCTGATCGTCGGAGGATTTGGGCTTCAGATCATGGACTTTTTGGGAAAAGGTGATGCGCAGAAAGGATTTTCTTATTTCGCATACATAATTACGGCTGTATTTATTATCACCATTTACGGTCACAAATGTAAAATCAGCGGATCATGTAAGAGCAGTGAAGGAAGAGAAGACATCCTTTAAGAAATTGCTGCATATCATTTCAAAAAATGATCAGCTTCTTGTAGCCATTGCAGTAATCCTTACATTTAATTTTGCGATGCAGGTTATGACAGGGGTATCTCTATACTACTTCTTATATGTGGCAGGCAGCAAATCAATGTTTTCAATCTTTACGATGTTTGCAGGGATTGCAGAGATCTCCGGCTTGTTTCTGTTTCCATGGATCGCGAAACATCTGAACAGAAACCAGGTTTATCTTTTGGCAAGCCTGATACCGACAATTGGACTGGGGCTGTTATTCGTCATCGGATATCTGGCACCGACGAATTTTGTATTGACAGCCATCGCCGGCTATGGTGTTAAATTCGGTTCCGGGCTTCAGCTTGGGATTGTGACGGTTGTGCTGGCAGATGTTGTCGACTATGGTGAATATAAATTCGGAACAAGAAATGAGTCTGTTACCTTTTCTATCCAAACACTGCTCGTAAAGTTTACTTCGGCTATGGGTGCGCTTCTTACCGGATTTGCACTGAATGCCACGGGGTATATTCCAAATGCAGTACAGACAGCATCAACACAGAACGGTATCCGTTTTGTTATGATCGGTGTCCCGATTGTTTTTGTAGCCCTCAGTTTTATGATCTACAAGACAAAATTTAAACTTCATGGGGCGTATTACGACAAAATCATGAATGTTCTGGCATTGAGAAAAGAGAAACTGGACGAGCGTCTGGCAAACAATTCATAATAATTATAGAAAAGACGGAGGAATCTATATGTCAATTATTTTTCATGAGAGATCTAAAACATTTCATCTATATAATGATAAGATCAGTTATATTTTTAAAATCTTAAGAAACGGTCAGCTTGGTCAGCTTTACTGCGGAGCGGCAATACGGGACAGAGAAGAATATGAGCATTTATTTGAGGCAAGGCAGCGTCCCATGGCGCCGTGTACCTATGAAGGGGATCTGACGTTTTCTATGGAGCATATCAAGCAGGAATATCCGGCTTATGGATCAGGGGATATGAGATATCCGGCTTTTCAGATTCTGCAGAGCAATGGAAGCAGAATCACAGATTTTACATATATATCCCATAAGATCATGGAAGGAAAACCAGAGCTTCCAGGGCTTCCCGCAACCTATACAGAGGATCCGAAAGAGGCACAGACGCTGGAGATTCTTCTTCGGGATGAATTGATCCAGGTGGATCTGCTGTTATCGTATTCCATATTTGCACATTATGGAGCTGTTGCGCGTAGTGTACGGTTTGTGAATCGGGGAACAGAGTCTGTGATCCTGGATCAGGCAATGAGTCTGTGTCTGGATCTTCCGGATTCAGACTACGAAATGATCGAACTGACCGGAGCGTGGTCCAGAGAGAGGCATATAAAGGAGCGCAGACTGTGCCATGGCATCCAGTCCGTGTACAGTATGAGAGGCTGCAGTTCTAATAATTATAATCCGTTTATTGCACTGAAACGGGAAAACACCACAGAACATGACGGAGAAGTTTACGGTTTTTCCTTTGTGTACAGCGGAAACTTTCTTGCGCAGGTGGAAGTGGATACTTATGATGTCTCAAGGGTCACCATGGGAATCAACCCTAACACGTTTACGTGGGAATTAAAACCGGGAGAGAACTTTCAGACACCGGAAGCGGTGATGGTCTACAGCAGTGAGGGCTTAAACGGTATGAGCCAGACTTACCATGAGCTGTATCAGAAACGGCTGGCCAGAGGAGAATGGAGGGATCAAGTCCGTCCGATTCTTGTGAATAACTGGGAAGCCACATACTTTGATTTTGATGAAGATAAAATTCTTCTAATCGCAGATACGGCGAAACGTCTCGGCATCGAATTATTTGTCCTGGATGACGGCTGGTTCGGCAGAAGAGATGACGATACAAGTTCTCTGGGAGACTGGTACCCGGACCTTAACAAACTTCCGGAAGGAATCAAGGGCATTGCGGAAAAAATTGAAAAGAAAGGTTTGAAATTCGGACTTTGGTTTGAACCGGAGATGGTCAACAAAGACAGTGACCTGTATCGGGCTCATCCGGACTGGATGCTTGCGGCTCCGGGCAGAAACAGCTGTCACGGAAGAAATCAGTTTGTCCTGGATTTTTCCAGAAAAGAAGTGGTAGATTATATATACCGGCTCATGGAAAAAGTTTTGCTGGATGCTCCTGTGTCCTATATAAAATGGGATATGAACCGCTGTATGTCAGAGGTGTATTCAGCAGGATGCGGTGCATCGGATCAAGGGAAAGTTACACATAAATATATCCTTGGGGTATATGATCTTTATGAACGGTTGACAAAGAAGTTTCCGCATATCCTGTTTGAATCCTGCGCCAGCGGAGGTGCCAGATTTGATCCCGGAATGATGTATTATGCGCCCCAGTGCTGGACCAGTGATGATACGGATGCAATAGAAAGAATTAAAATCCAATACGGCACCAGTATGGTTTATCCGGTCAGCAGTATGGGAGCTCACGTATCAGCGGTGCCGAATCATCAGGTGCTGAGGAATACTCCGATTGAGACGCGGGCGAATGTTGCCTGTTTCGGGACTTTTGGATATGAACTTGATTTGAATCAGTTGTCAGCAGAGGAACAGGAAAAAATAAAAGAACAGGTGGAATTTATGAAGACATACCGGGAGGTCCTTCAGTTTGGAACCTTCTACCGCCTTCAGAGCCCTTTTAAACACAATACAAGTGCATGGATGTCGGTCTCACAAGACAGACGGACGGCGGTCGTCGGATACTTCCGCACGCTGGAACCGGTGAATTCAGGATATACAAGACTGAAGCTCCGGGGGCTCGATGAAAATTTATGCTATCATGTGACAATCAATGAAACCAGCCACTACGGCGATGAACTAATGAAAGCCGGACTGGTGACTTCGGATGCCTCCAGCGGTGAAAACCGTGAGACATATAACGGAGCCAACGGAGATTACCAGTCTCGCCTATATATCTTAACTGCGGAGGACGAATTGCGAGCGCCTTCCGTACGTTCCTAATGAAGGAAAGACTCCTGCTGTTTACAGTATGGAGCCTTTCCTTTTTATCTATTCAGAATGCTTTTGGTTTTCTGCTTTGTGAGGGTCGAAAGCCCGTATAATATTCGGAACATTCCGGTTTTCTTTGCGGTAGGCCGTGGGACTTAAACCGGTAATTTTTTTAAATGCCTTGGAAAAGGCAAGCTGATTGGCATAACCGCAGGAGTATGAGATATTCTTAACCGGAAGATCCGTATCTGAAAGAAGTTCTGTGGCTTTGGTAACGCGGAATCTTAAGAGGAACTGCTGGGGTGACATATGAAGGTTTTCCTGGAACATGCTGCAGAGATAACTCCGGTTTAAAGAAACATAATCAGCAATGTCCCTGACGGTAATGACATTCTGGTAATTTTTCTGTATAAATTCAATGGCCTTGCTGATATGTATGTTTTCACTTGTAAAATCAGACTTGTATTTAATATCAGCGGACCGGCTGAAGGAGGCAAAGATCAGAAAGAGTATGCCCTGAATATAAATCTCATTGCTGTAGCTTAAGGTATTATGTCTGAGGATATCTTCAATATAAGATACAAGAAGTTCTTTCTCCTCACAGTGACAGATCAGATGTTCACTGTCCAGACCGCAGCGCTGAAGATAGTCATTGACTTGATTTCCGGAAAAACCGACCCAGAGATAGGTCCAGGGATCTTGTTCGTCTGCCTGGTAAAAGGTTACTTCATCCGGGAGGATCAAGAAAGCGTCTCCCGGCTCAATGGTGTACTGTTTGTCCCCGGCATAGTAATATCCTTTTCCGCTGACACAGTAGTGAAGCAGGTGGTGGCTCCGGACAGCAGGACCGAAGGAATAAAGAGGTGTGCACTCCTGTATGCCGCAGAAAAGGAGATAAAAGTCAGAAAACATTTGGTTCTTGATTTCCAAAAATGAATACATAGTCTCTCCTTTCCCTGTTTTTTACTTTTATTTTATAATACAAAGCGGTAAAACACAACCGGGAAACGGCAGAAAACACTTTGTGTTTCTATATTGATTATGGTAGAATAAATAAAATATTAAAAACACTATGAAAACGAGGAGTGATTCCATGAAATTTACAAAGATGCATGGCTGCGGCAATGATTATGTATACGTGAACTGTTTTGAAGAAACGATAGAAAATCCCAATGAGACGGCAAAGTTTGTCAGTGACCGCCATTTTGGAATCGGGTCAGACGGTATGATCTGTATTCATCCTTCTGACAAAGCGGATTTCCGGATGGCCATGTACAACAGTGACGGTACAGAGGGAGCCATGTGCGGAAACGGAGTCCGCTGTATCGCAAAGTATGTATACGACTATGGATTAACGGACAAAACAACGATCACCATCGAGACCAAAGGCGGGATCAAAGAACTGGACCTTACAGTGGAAGACGGAAAGGTCACATGGGTCAATGTAGACATGGAGGCCCCTGTGCTGGAGGCCGATAAAATACCGGTGATTTATGATGAGGAGAAAAAAGTCATCGACAAGCCTGTCATCGTAGACGGCAGAGAGTACAGGATCACCTGTGTATCTATGGGAAATCCCCATGGAGTCGTGTTTGTAGACTCTGTGGATGATCTTGATATTGAAAAGCTCGGGCCGATGTTTGAACATCACCCGATGTTTCCGGACAGAGTCAACACAGAATTTATCCAGGTGGTCGACGACCATACGATCAGGATGCGTGTTTGGGAGCGCGGAGCAGGGGAGACTCTAGCCTGCGGAACCGGTGCATGTGCAAGTGCCTAT
Organism: Anaerostipes sp. AF04-45; assembly: GCF_003461725.1. NCBI lineage: Bacteria > Bacillati > Bacillota > Clostridia > Lachnospirales > Lachnospiraceae > Anaerostipes > Anaerostipes sp. AF04-45. Next base: position 177,258 of record NZ_QTXQ01000006.1, on the reverse strand, counting down.
GCAAGCTATCTGAATCAGAAGACCGGCAATAAAGTCCTGGTCCACCTTCTGGGAGGAGATCTTCAGATTGAATATGACGAAGAGAAACATACCATCTTCATGAAAGGACCGGCCACAAAAGTATTTGACGGGGAGATTGACCTTTAAAAAGTTTTGGCTTAGGAGGAATCTATGAAATTATCAAAATTATTAGAACGCTCAGAATACACTCTCGTACAGGGCACGGAAGATACAGAGATTTCGACTCTCGTATATGACTCAAGAAAAGTGGAGGAGAACAGTGTTTTTGTCTGCATTTCCGGGGCAGCCTTTGACGGACATAAGTTTATTGGGCAGGTAATCGAAAAGGGTGCCAAAGTTATCGTTGTACAACAGGATGTGGAAGCTCCGAAGGGCGTAACGGTGATCCGTTTTGACGACACGAGAAAGGCGCTTGCAGAGATGTCCGCAGCTTACTTCGGATATCCGGCAGAGGAACTGACGACCATTGGGATAACCGGAACCAAAGGCAAGACAACGATCACTTACATGATCCAGTCGGTGCTTGAGCACGCGGGGCAGAAGACCGGGCTGATCGGAACCATTGAGACTGTCATCGGGGATGAAAGAATCCCTTCGGTCAATACGACGCCGGAATCTTACGTGATTCAGGAATCTTTCCGGAAGATGGCGGATGCGGGATGCAAAAATGTCGTCATGGAAGTTTCTTCACAGGGACTGATGCTCCACAGGGTGAGCGGCTTTACCTTTGACTATGGTATTTTTACGAATCTGGCCGAAGACCATATCGGAGAAAATGAACACAAGGATATGGATGACTATATCCGCTGCAAGTCTCTTTTGTTTCAGCAGTGCAGGCAGGGCATTGTAAACGGGGATGATGACTATGTAGAAAGAATCATCAAGGGGCATACATGTTCTTTAGAGACCTTTGGCATGAAGCCGGGCAGCGATGTGTATGCCGACCATATAGAGCGTATCCAGGAACCCGGTTATCTTGGCGTTTCTTACGATTTAAAAGGAAAAGAAGAGTATAACGTTCATGTGGACATTCCAGGAGACTTTACGGTCTATAATTCGCTGGCAGCCATTTCATTGTGCCGCCATATGGGAATTCAAAAGAAAGATGTTCTGGACGCACTGAATACGATTCAGGTAAAAGGCCGTTTAGAGATCATAAAAACACCGGGCGAATACACCCTGATGATTGATTACGCCCACAATGCCATGAGTCTCGAAAGCCTGCTCACGACGATACGGAAGTATGATCCGAAAAAGATCTACTGTCTGTTCGGCTGCGGAGGCAACAGGGCCAAAGCCAGACGGTATGAGATGGGCGAGGTATCTTCAAAACTTGCGGATCTTACGGTGGTGACATCAGACAATCCGAGAAATGAAGAACCGATGGACATTATCAATGATATTTTGGTGGGAGTCCATAAGGGACCGGGAGAATATGTCACGATCCCTGACAGGAAAGAAGCCATCCGCTACTGCATGGAACATGCAGGAAAGGGCGATATCGTCATTCTGGCGGGCAAAGGACATGAAGATTATCAGGAGATCAGAGGAGTGAAACATCATATGGATGAAAGAGACTTGATCCGGGAGATCATCGCAGAATCCATTTAAATTCAGAACACAAAAACCGAAAGCATCACACATGTTTCCGGGAGGAGATTAGGAGGAACTATGGACAGCAGAATTAAAGGAACAACAAGATTATTGGGACTGATCGGGTCACCGGTGGGACATTCAGGATCACCGGCTATGCACAATTATGGATTTCAGGCGCTCGGGATTGACGCGGCTTACCTGGCTTTTGATATCAAAGAAGACCAGGTAAAAGATGCCATCAGCGCAGTGCGAACACTGAATATGCAGGGGCTCAATGTGACCATGCCGTGCAAGACAGAGGCAGCAAAATATATGGATGAATTGTCTCCGGCAGCCAGGCTGATCGGTGCGGTAAACACTGTGGTAAACAGAGACGGAAAACTTTACGGACATATCACAGACGGTGAAGGATTTGTGGCAAATCTTAAGGATCATGGGGTTTCAATCGGGAAAAAAGATATTGTGATCTTTGGGGCCGGAGGTGCTGCGACAGCGATTTTGGTACAGTGTGCTCTGGATGGCGCAAATTCCGTCACGGTCATTAACCCAAGGGATGATTTCTTCGGACGGGCGGAAGAGATGCATAAAAAGCTCCGGGAAGAAACTCCGGACTGTGACATCACTTTGATCGATCTGGCTGACGAAGCTGCTGTCAAAGAAGCGGTATCAAAAACCGATATTCTCATCAACGGAACTCTTCTTGGGATGAAACCAAAAGAAGACACTTCCGTGATCCGGGATACGAGCCTGTTCCGCAAAGATATGGTTGTTGCAGATGTGGTCTATAATCCGAAAGAGACAAAGCTGTTAAGAGAGGCTAAAGCAGCGGGCTGCAGGACTGTCCAGGGAGACGGAATGCTCTTATGGCAGGGAGTGGCTGCATTTAAACTGTTCACCGGACAGGATATGCCGGTAAAAGAAGTAAAGGAAAAGTTCTTTTCTTAAAACAGAATACATAATCAACCAGTGATATAAGAGAAAAAGGATTGCCCGGGCAGTCCTTTTTTCTTTCTTACAGTCATATCCTGGCAGAATACTGCATATACTTTAACAGTCTATCGTAGGAGGATATTATGGATTACTTTAATGTATATAAGGATATTATGGCCAGGACCGACGGAGAGATCTACATCGGCGTGGTAGGTCCGGTTAGGACCGGAAAGAGTACGTTTATCAAGCGGTTTATGAACCTGATGGTTCTTCCGAACATGGAAAATGAGAACGAAAGAAGCCGTGCCAACGACGAGCTGCCTCAGTCATCCAGCGGAAAAACCATCATGACGACGGAACCCAAGTTTGTGCCGAATGAAGCGGTGGAGATCAACGTGGATGACGGCATCAGCATGAAAGTCCGCCTCATCGACTGTGTGGGTTACATGGTAAACGGAGCTGTGGGCCATATTGAGGGAGAAGAAGAACGGCTGGTGAAGACACCGTGGTTTGATTATGAGATTCCATTTACAAAAGCGGCCAGCATCGGGACAAAAAAAGTCATCACGGAACATTCCACGATCGGGATCGTAGTGACTACAGACGGTTCCTTCGGCGACATAGAGGCGGCCAATTATCAGGAGCCGGAGGAAGAGACGATCAAACAGCTCAAAGCATTACATAAACCATTTGTGGTACTTTTAAATACGAGCCGTCCATATTCTGAAGAAACTGTGAACCTTGCCAAAGAAAAGGAAGCAAAATACGGGGCAAAAGTGCTCCCGATGAACTGTGAACAGCTTAAGAAGGATGATATTTATTATATACTCAAGAGTGTACTGATGGAATTCCCAATTTCTTCGATTGGCTTTTTTGTACCGAAATGGGTGGAGGTACTTCCGCACGATCACAAGATCAAACAGGAAATCATGGAGACTGCCCGGAAGATGCTCATAGAGAAGGATACCATGAAAGACATCTATGAGGAGGAAGATTACGAAAATCAATACATAAAACAGTGGAAACTGGATTCTGTCGCTATGGATACCGGAGTGATCCGTATCGCAGTGGATATGGATGATTCCTATTATTATGAATTTTTAAGTGATACGATTGGACTTCCGATCAAGAATGAATACGAATTCATCTCGATCATGAGAGATCTTGCAAGACAGAAAAAGGAATACGAAGAAGTGGCCGATGCCCTGAACGCAGTGAAACAGAGGGGATACGGTGTTGTGACCCCGACAAAGGGAGATATTGTCCTGGAAGAACCTAAGATCGTGAAGCATGGGAACAAATACGGGGTGAAGATCAAGGCCAGTGCTCCGTCCATTCATATGATACGGGCCAATATTTCCACGGAGATCGCACCGATCGTCGGAGAAGAGTATCAGGCCAAGGATCTGATGGAGTACTTTGACAAGGGAAAGAGTGATCCTCAGGAAAGTATATGGGATATCAATATTTTTGGAAAAACACTGGAGCAGCTTGTCGGAGAAGGCATGCAGTCAAAAGCGCAGAAGATGACAGAAGAAAGCCAGCAGAAACTGCAGGATACTATGGAAAAGATCGTCAATGAGAGCAACGGCGGACTGGTCTGCATCATCATCTGACAATAGCTGGGTGGCATTGACAAATTACGAAAAAAAGAATATACTTTGGTAAACAAAATATTAGGAAAGCGCAGGATAAATGATAAGATGTCGATTAGAATATTAGGTACAGGAAGTTATCTTCCGGAGACGATTGTTACAAATGATGATTTAGCAAAAGTGATGGATACCAGCGATGAGTGGATTGCCAGCAGAACCGGTATCCGGGCACGTCATATTTCTGTGGACGATACAACATCCGGCATGGCAGTGAAAGCTGCAAAAGAAGCCCTGAAGGAAAGCGGAGTCGCTCCGGAGGAGCTGGACTGTATCTTTTTAGCGACATTGTCCGGTGACCGGGCCACTCCCAACGGGGCCTGTGACGTTCAAAAAGCCATCGGAGCAAGGAATGCGGTCTGTATGGACTTAAATGCGGCGTGTTCCGGGTTTGTCTATGCTCTGACCACTGCGGTAGCCTATGCAAAAGCAGCATTGGCAAAAAAGATGCTCGTCATCGGTGTGGAAACCTTATCAAAGGTCGTGGATTGGAGCGACCGCAGTTCCTGTGTCTTGTTCGGAGACGGGGCAGGGTGTGCAGTGGTGGAAGCGGATGATTCCAGAGAAGTATTTATCGATTACGGATCTAACGGGGAACTCGGGGAAGCGCTGACCTGCGGGGAGAGAAAATTAAATAACTTATTGGTAGAGAACCATGAGCCTTTGGAACAAGTCTTTATGGACGGACAGGAAGTTTACCGGTTTGCGGTAAAGACGGTTCCCAGGACGATTGAAAATGTATTGGAGAAAGCAGGAGTTTCAAAAGATGAGATCAAATATTACGTCCTGCATCAGGCCAACAAACGGATCATCGATTCGGCTGCAAAACGTCTGAAGCTTGACATAGAAAAGTTTCCGATGAACCTGGACCGGTGCAGCAATACTTCTTCTGCAAGTGTCCCGATCTTATTGGACGAGATCAATAAAAAGGGTTTGCTTGAGAGAGGAGATAAGATTGTCATGTGCGGATTTGGAGGAGGTCTGACCTGGGGAACGATTTATTTAGAATGGTAAGAAACGGCCGGAGACGATTCCGGTGTCACCTGAGAAAAAAGTAGGGCTTTCCTGCTTTTTTTGTTTATTTCACAGGAAAGTTTCAGGACTTCCCTGTGGAATAAAAACGCTCCGCCGATTGAGCACAGATGCGTGAGGATGAACGTGCTTCAAATGTTAAAGTATGCTATAATATAAGAATATAGATTAAAGGAGGTGTTGGCAATGGAATTACAGATGTGGAGAGAGATCCTTTGCCCTTACGACTTAGCTGTGGAAGAATTAAAGCTGAAGTTCGTACACATCATGAACGAGTACAGGACCGCAGGCCGCTATTCACCGATCGAACAGGTGGATGGGAGAGTCAAGAGTATTTCCAGCATTCTTGACAAGATGCAGAGGAAAAAGATCAATATCAATGAAATCGAGACCGATCTGGAGGATATTGCGGGCATCAGAGTCATTTGTCAGTTTGTGGAAGATATCGACCGTGTTGTGGAGATTATTGAACAGCGGTCTGACATGGAGATCAAGACAAAAAAAGATTATATAACAAAAGCAAAGGACAGCGGATACCGGAGTTTTCATGTCATCATCTATTACGATGTGGATACGATCTACGGAAAAAAACGAATCCAGGCGGAGATACAGATCCGCACACTGGCCATGAATTTCTGGGCAACAGTGGAGCACTCCCTTCAGTACAAATATAAGGAAAATATCCCAGAGCATATCACGGAAAAGCTCATGAATGCGGCGGATGCCATCGTGGTCCTTGACAAGGAGATGTCCATTGTCAGAGATGAGATCATGGATGCACAGAATTCTTTCAGGAAGAAGGCAAATATCGTTTCTGAGATCTTGTCAACGATGCAGAATTTATATAAAGTTGCCAACAAACAGGAAGTCATCAAGATACAGGATGAGTTTTACAAAATATATGAGACAGGAGATATGGAGCAGCTGATCCATTTCAATAAGCAGCTGGACATCATTGCGGAAGGCTACCGCGCACAGAGCCTGTCATAGGAGAAGTTATGGAATTACCACAATTATTCGTTGAGAAGATGAAATCCCTTCTGGGAGAAGAATACAGCGATTATGAGGCATGTTTAAAGCGGCCGAAGCAGAATGGCATCCGGGTCAATACATCAAAGATATCGGTGGAAGAATTTCAAAAGATCGCACCATTTGAGACCGAGCCGGTGCCGTGGACGAAAAACGGGTTTTTTGTCGGACCAAAAGAGCAGCCTGCGAAGCATCCCTTTTATCATGCGGGTCTGTACTATATTCAGGAACCGAGCGCCATGGCACCCGCGGCATTTCTTCCGGTAGAGCCCGGGGACAAGGTACTGGATCTCTGTGCGGCGCCCGGAGGCAAGTCCACAGAACTCGGGGCAAAGCTTCGGGGAGAGGGAATTCTGGTGTCCAATGACATCAGCATTACAAGGACAAAAGCCCTCTTGAAAAATTTAGAGATGTTCGGCATCAGCAACAGCGTGATCGTAAGCGAGGAACCTAAAAATCTTGTTCCGGTCTTTTATGAGTATTTCGATAAAGTGCTTGTGGACGCGCCCTGTTCGGGGGAAGGAATGTTCCGCAAAGGCAGCAGCGAGATTAAAAACTGGGCCGAATACGGCATTGAACCTTATGTAAAAATCCAGAGGGAAATCATCCTTGACGCGGTAAAGATGCTCAAGCCCGGAGGATATCTTTTATATTCTACCTGTACCTTCTCTCCGGAAGAGGACGAGCAGCTGATTGAGTACCTGCTGGAACAGGAGCCCGGGCTGTCCCTGGCCGATCTGCCGGACTGTGAAGGGTTTGACAGAGGACACGCCGAATGGACGGTGTCAGGGCTTCAGGATGTAAAGAAATGCATCAGGCTTTGGCCCCACAGAATCAAAGGAGAAGGCCACTTTCTGGCTCTTTTGAAAAAGGACGGCTCTCCGGCTTCGGACAGGAAGGAGTCAGGAAATGCCCGTGCGGTGATCTCTGAGGAGGCGGAAGCCTTTTTGTCCGGGTGCAGGATGGACCTTGACAGAGACAGGATCAAAGAACATAAGGGGAGACTGATCCTTATGCCGAAAGAACTGCCTGACCTTGGCAGGCTCCGGGTTTTAAGACACGGACTGCTTTTGGGAGAGATGAAGAAGAAACGGTTTGAGCCAAGCCAGGTTCTGGCTATGGCGCTTTCCGGCAGCGGATATGTGAGAACCCTGGATCTAAGCCTTTCAGATGACAGGCTCATGAAATATCTGAAATGTGAAACGATACTTGCAGACGAAAAAGAAGACGGTGTGTATCTGATCACTGTCTGCGGATACCCTCTCGGATGGGGGAAACTTTCAAAGGGACGGATGAAAAATAAATATGCGCCGTCATGGAGATGGATGTGATGAAGACACTGCGTTTGGACAAGTTTTTATGCGATGTCCTGGGATGCACCAGGAGCGAGGCCAGGAAAATGATCCGCCAGGGCAGAGTCCTGGCAGGAGACGAGATCATTAAGAAACCGGAATATAAAGTAAACCCGGAAGAAGATGAGATTACAGCGGACGGGCAGAGACTGAACTTCCGGAAATATGAGTATCTGATGATGAACAAGCCAAAGGGCGTGGTGACGGCAACAAAAGATGGAAGAGATAAAACGGTCATGGATCTGCTCACTGGAAGACACAGGAAGGGGCTGTTCCCGGCAGGCAGGCTGGACAAGGACACCGAAGGCCTGCTGCTCATCACAAATGACGGAGAACTGGCTCACCGTCTGCTGTCTCCGAAGCATCATGTCACGAAATGCTACTCTGTCACTGTAACAGGGGAAATTGGCAGAGAGCAGCAGGAGATTTTTGAGTCAGGCATGGATATCGGAGATGACAAGCCTTTGAAGCCGGCGAAACTTGTCATACTGACTTCAGGAGAAGTATCGCAGGCAGAGGTGTTTATCACAGAGGGGAGATTCCATCAGATCAAACGGATGTTTGAGGCGGTAGGCAGCAAAGTTTTAGAACTGAAAAGACTTTCCATGGGAAGCCTTGTTCTGGACCCGGAACTTCTCCCGGGACAGGTCAGAGAGCTTACGGAAGAAGAAATCAAATGTTTAAAGGAGAACTAATGCTAAAAGATAAACGAGCAGTTATTTTTGACCTGGACGGAACCCTTGTGGATTCCATGTGGATCTGGCGGGAGATCGACGAACGGTTTTTGGGACAGTATGGCCTGCAGGTACCGGATGGGCTGAACGATTTCCTGGAAGGCTTCAGTTTTAATGAGACGGCGGAGTATTTTAAAAACAATTTTCCGCTGCCGCTCTCCGTACAGGAGATCAAGGACACATGGAACCGTATGGCCTGTGAGATGTATATGAATGAGATCCCTCTCAAGGAGGGGGCAAAGGAGTTTCTGGATATCCTGAAGGAGAAAAAGCTTCCGCTTGGAATCGCTACAAGCAATTCCAGGGAACTGACAAATGCATGTCTCGATGCCCATGGGATCGGGGAATATTTTCAGTATATCTGTACCTCCAATGAAGTGCCGAAAGGGAAACCGGCGCCGGATGTGTATCTGAAGACCGCGGAGGAGCTCTCTGTTTCTCCGGAACATATTTTAGTGTTTGAAGATATTCCATACGGCATCATGGCCGGAAACAGCGCGAATATGACGACCTGTGCCGTCCGGGATTCCTACTCCCAGGCGGTGACGGAAAAGAAGAAGGAATTGGCGGACTATTACATTGACACTTACTTTGATATCATAAACGGAACCTATCAATCAGTTTAAGCGATACGAGAGGTGATAACATGAAGAAAGTAGCGATTATTACAGGTGCTTCCTCAGGGCTGGGAAGGCAGTTTGTCATTCAGACGGCAAAGAGTCATGGATTTTTAGATGAGATCTGGGTGGTGGCGCGAAGGGCAGACCGCTTATTTGAACTTGGGGTGCTGGTTTCCAACATCGTGATCCGGCCGATTCCTCTGGATCTTGCGAAAAAGGACAGCGCCGAACGGATCAGAAATATCCTGGCAAAAGAAAAGCCGAAAGTTTATGTGCTGGTGAACTGTTCCGGGCTCGGACTGGCCGGGAAGTTTGACCGGCAGGAGGAAGAGATGCTGGATCAGATGGTGAAAGTGAACTGTCTCGCTCTCACGAGGATCACCAGAGCCGTGCTGCCGTATATGCCAAGAAAGGCACGTATCGTACAAGTGGCATCTTCTGCGGCATTTGTACCTCAGCCGGGATTTGCAGTCTATGCGGCGACAAAGTCCTATGTACTGAATCTGAGCCTGGCATTGAGACAGGAGCTGAAAAAGAGAGGAATTATTGTGACGGCCGTCTGTCCGGGACCGGTAAAGACCGAGTTCTTTGATACGGCCTATCAAAAAAAAGAAATGAAACTATATAAAAAGCTTGCGATGGCAAAGCCTGAAAAAGTGGTAAAGAAGGCTCTGAGGGATGTAAAGAGAGGCCGGGCGGTCTCTGTCTACGGGCTTTCCATGAAGGCGGTGAGAGTTTTGTGCAAGCTGCTGCCGAGCGGTCTGATCGTCAGACTGATAGGCTAGAAGGGAACCCGAATGAAAGAAATCAGAATCTCAGACCGGGAAGAAGAACAGCGGCTGGACAAACTGCTGGCAAAATATCTGAATAAGGCTCCGAAAAGCTTTCTCTATAAGATGCTCCGTAAAAAGAATATTAAACTGAACGGAAAAAAGGCATCGGGAAGTGAAAAGCTGAAATCCGGCGATGTGGTGTGTGTTTATATGGCGGATGCGACCATTGCTTCTTTCCGGGAAGAACCGAGGGCGGAGAGGAGGAAGGCAGATCTTTCTGTGATTTATCAGGATTCCAATGTGCTCATCATCAATAAGCCTTACGGGATGCTGTCACAGAAAGCAAAGCCGTCGGATATATCGGTGAATGAGCTGATCGTTCCCTATTGCCTGGAACACGGCATTTTAAAAGAGTCTGACCTGGAATTGGTCCGTCCGTCTGTCTGCAACCGTTTAGACAGGAATACGACGGGTCTGCTGATCGCGGGGATCTCTCTGGAGGGGCTTCAGACGATGGCGGAAGTGCTGAGAGACCGCTCTGTGAGAAAATATTACTACTGTATTGTGAAGGGCATGGTGAACAAAAAAACAAGAATTTCCGGTTATATATGTAAAGACCACAGAGAAAACAAAGTTTCTTTTTCGGAGCGAAAGATCAGCGGAGGAAGCCGGATTGAGACAGCCTATGAGCCGATGGCAGCCGGGCACGGCTTTACGCTCCTGAGGGTGGAACTGATCACCGGAAAGACCCATCAGATCCGGGCCCATTTAGCCGGGATGGGATTTCCTCTGGCAGGGGATACCAAGTACGGAGACAGGGGTGTCAATCTGCAGATGAAGCAGAAGTTCGGAGTAAAGCACCAGCTGCTGCACTGCGGCTGCCTCGAGTTTCCCGAAGGGATGAAAAGGTGCGGGGAGCTGTCCGGCAGGACCGTTGCCGCAGAGCCTCCGGAAACATTTTTAAGGACAGCAAATGAATTGTTTGGGAGAGTCGTATGGGAACCTGGAATTTAAAAGGATTGAGGGGATCGGTCCTTGAAGAACTGGTCAACCACACAAATGAAAAGTATAAGGAACAGGGGCTGGCTCTGATCCAGAAGATCCCCACATCCATAAAGCCGGTCCGGTTTGACAAGACCACCCGGCAGATCACTTTAGCATATTTTGACCAGAAAAGTACGGTGGACTATATGGGGGCTGTCCAGGGATATCCTGTTTGTTTTGACGCCAAAGAGTGCGGAAACGACGTATTTCCCTTACATAATATCCATGAACACCAAATAGAATTTATGGAGAGGTTTGAAAAACAGGGTGGCATAAGCTTTCTGCTGATCTATTTTACCCACAGGCAGGCCTGTTACTTCATGTCTTTTGAGGAGACAATGAAATACTGGAACAGGCAGTTAAACGGCGGTCCCAAGCATTTTAAATTTGAGGAACTGGATGCAGGATTCTTTGTTCCTATGAAAAAAGGTATGATCCTGCATTATTTAGAGTGCCTGAATAAACTATTGGCCGGGAGGCGTTGACTTAGCCTGCTGTTTTTCGTATAATAAAACATTGAAACAGCCGTTACGTCCGGCAAGTGAATACACAGAAAGAAGATAGACCAATGATTAGAAGTATGACAGGATTTGGGCGCAGCGTCGTATCCAATGACAACAATCAGACGATCACCGTTGAGGTGAAATCAGTCAATCACAGATACTGTGATATCTCATTAAAGATACCGAAAAAATTTACTATGTTTGAGGCGGATGTCCGGAACCTGTTTAAACAGTATGCGAACAGGGGAAAGATCGATCTGTCCATATCATATGAAGACTTGTCCGAGACCAGCGTAGGTCTCCACTATAACCGCGCGGTGGCAAAAGAGTATATGGATGCCTTTCATCAGATGGAAGAAGAGTTTGGAATTCCGGTGTCGGTCACGGCAGAACGCCTGGCTCAGTTTCCAGAGGTGCTCTCTCTCACAGAAGAGACTTTTGACGAGAGCCGGTGGTGGAGCCTGATCGAAACAGCGGTTAAGGAAGCCGGCAAAAAATTTGTGGAATCCAGGACAGTGGAAGGGAAAAGACTTTTGGAGGATATGGAAGGAAAGCTCGCCCGGATGGAAGACGATATTGAGTTTATCGCCGAGCGTTCTCCGTCTATTATTCAGGAATACCGTACGAAACTGGAAGATAAAGTAAAAGAATTTTTAGAAAATGCTGGGATCGATGAAAACAGGATTGCGGCAGAGGTCACCTTATATGCAGACAAAATATCCGTGGATGAAGAGATCGTCCGCTTTAAGAGCCATATCAAGGCCATGCAGGAAGAGCTCTATGAGAAAGAAAGCGTCGGAAGAAAACTGGATTTCCTTGCCCAGGAAATGAACCGGGAGGCCAACACGATCTTGTCCAAGTCCAGTGACGTGGAGCTTTCCAACCACGCCATCGAGCTGAAGACCAATGTGGAAAAGGTCAGGGAACAGGTTCAGAATATCGAGTAGGGAGGATAAAACGATGAAAAAAGGTGCGTTGGTCATCTTATCCGGATTTTCCGGCGTTGGAAAAGGCACAGTGGCAAAGCGCCTGGTGGAGAAGTACGGATACAGTCTGTCGGTCTCCGCGACGACCAGGCAGCCCCGGGAAGGGGAAGTGGACGGAAGAGACTATTTTTTCAAGACGGAAGAAGAGTTTCGAAACCTGATTGACTACAACGGATTTATAGAATATGCTAGATATGTAGAAAATTTTTACGGCACGCCGCGGAAGTTCGTGGAAGATGAGCTCAACGCGGGGCATAATGTCATACTGGAGATTGAAGTACAGGGGGCGTTTGCCATCAGGGAACAGTACGAGGATGCTCTTTTGATCTTCATCACGGCTCCCAGTGCCGGGGAGATCAAAAACCGCCTGATCGGAAGGGGAACGGAGTCTGAGGAAGTCATAGCAAAGCGGCTTTCAAGGGCGGTGGAAGAGTCCGAGGACATGTGCCAGTATGATTATATTATCGTCAATGACGATCTGGAAGTGTGCGTCGGCCAGGTGCATGCGGTGGTCACCGCACAGTCCTGTGAGCGCAGACACAACATGGATCTGGTAAAAGAAACAATGGAAGGATTAAAAACCTTATAGGAGGAATCATATTTATGCTACACCCATCATATTCAGAATTAATGCAGGTCATCAATGGAGATGACGAAGACAAGAATATCATCACCAGCCGCTACTCACTTGTCATTGCCAGTGCCAAGAGAGCCAGACAGCTGATCGGAGGAGATATGCCGCTTACGGAAGATGCAGACGAACAGAAGCCTCTTTCCACGGCAGTCGAGGAGATACGGAGCAATAAAGTAAAGATTCTTCAGGATGGAGAAGACGAAGAATAGAGAAAGCACGAAGGGTGAATAGGATTTTTTCTAGTCACCCTTTTCAAATATCATCTTGAAAGGAACAGACATGGATCTTATATTAATCTTAAAAACAATCATTTTAGGAATTGTGGAGGGCATCACGGAATGGCTCCCAATCAGCAGCACCGGACACCTGATCTTAGTGGATGAGTTCATAAACTTAAACGTCTCGGCGGCATTTAAAGAGATGTTTGACGTGGTGATCCAGCTGGGCGCCATCATGGCGGTGGTCGTGCTCTATTTTCACAAGCTGAATCCGCTCTCTCCAAAAAAGAACCGGAAGCAGAAACATGAGACCATGGTACTCTGGTATAAAGTGATCTTTGCGGTCCTTCCGGCGGCAGTCATCGGCATACTGTTTGACGATGCTATTCATGACAGATTTTTTAACCCGGTGGTTGTTGCGGCAACGCTGATCATCTATGGTGTCTTATTTATCGTCATTGAAAATCATAACGAGAGAAGCAGGAGAAGAGGCATGGATTCTCTCTCGGGGCTTACATACCGGATGGCCTTTATCATTGGAGTGTTTCAGGTATTGTCTCTGATTCCGGGCACATCCCGTTCCGGAGCTACCATTGTGGGAGGTATTCTGATCGGATGTTCCAGGACCGTGGCGGCAGAGTTTTCATTTTTTCTTGGAATTCCGGTCATGTTCGGAGCCAGCCTTTTAAAGATCTTAAAATTCGGGCTTTCCTTTACCGGAACAGAGCTTGTGGTGCTGGCCATAGGAATGATCGTTTCGTTCCTTGTATCCATTGTTTCGATTAAGTTTTTGATGGGATATGTAAAACGGCATGATTTTAAGGCGTTTGGGGTGTACAGGATCATACTTGGTATTCTGGTCATCGGATATTTTATGTTTTTTAAATAGGAGAATTACATGGAGAAAGAGTTGTTTTTAAAAGGGATGCAGGAGCTTTTAGAGGTCGCAAAGGCCGGGGGCGATAAGATCCGGAAGGAAGATATTTTATCATATTTCGGAGGAATGGACATCACGGATGAGATCGAGACCATGCTCTGCGACTACTTTGTGGAAGCCGGGGTGCAGGTGGAGGGGTATGAAAAAAGCCCGAAAAAGGAATTACAGAAAGAAGAGACAGATCCGGGAGTGATCCGGTTTTATGAGGAGGAGCTCGAAGAGCTGGGAGGCTCCGATCCCAAAAAAGTACGGGAATTGATTGTAAGGCTGGCAGACGGGGAAGACGTCCAAAATGAACTGATTGAGAGTATGCTTGCCGACGTGGCACTGGATGCCAGGAACTACACAGGGCACGGTGTTTTGCTTGGAGATCTGATCCAGGAGGGTAATATGGGCCTTATAGAGGCTGTATTTGAACTTGGAGACAGAGAGCCAAAGGAGGCTGAAAAGTTTTTACGGGAAGCAGCGGAGTCGGCAATGAAGAAAGCCGTTTCCGAGCAGATGAATACGGACTCGGTGGGAGAACAGATGGCAAGAAAGGCCAACCGCCTGGACGAGGCAGCCCGATTTCTGGCAGAAGACCTTGGAAGAGAGGCAACTGCAGGAGAACTTGCGGATCATCTCAAGATGACGGAAGAGGAAGTAAAGGAGATCATGAAGATGTCCCTTGATGCGATCTCTGTCGTTGAGACAGACATTACCCGGAAATAGGCCGGATGTTCCGGCCGCCCATATGCAGGAAGAGGTGGGGCAATGAACATCAGAGAAAAGCAGGAACAGACAGAGCTTAAGCTGCTGAGTCCATATGCGACACAGAGCAGCCGGACAAAAGGGAGAGAAAAGCCTGAAGTGGAGTGCGAACTTCGGACCTGTTTCCAGAGAGACAGGGACCGGATCGTCCACTGCAAGGCTTTTCGGCGTTTAAAGGACAAAACACAGGTGTTTTTGTCTCCAAAAGGAGACCACTACCGGACGAGACTTACGCATACACTGGAGGTGGCGCAGAATGCCAGGACCATAGCCAGGGCCCTGAACTTAAATGAACTGCTGACGGAAGCCATTGCCCTGGGACATGACCTGGGACATACGCCGTTCGGCCATGCGGGGGAGAGAACGCTGAACGAATTAAATCCCGAAGGATTCCGCCATAATCTGCAGAGCGTCAGGGTTGTGGAGTTTTTGGAGAAGAACGGAAATGGGCTGAATCTTACCTGGGAAGTCCGGGAGGGGATGAAAAACCACTCTACTCACAGCATTTCGTCTACCCTGGAAGGAAAGATTGTGCGCCTGGCTGACAAGATCGCCTACATCAACCATGATATAGATGATTCTATACGGGCAGGAGTCATGAAAGAATCGGATCTTCCGGCAGAGTACACAGACGTGCTTGGTAATACGGTGCGGGAGCGGATCAATACAATCATTCATGACATTGTAAAGCACAGCGAGGACCGGGACGATATTTTAATGTCTGATGAAATCCACACTGCGATGTTCGGTCTCAGAAGATTCATGTTTGATCATGTATATTTCAACCCTCAAACGAAAAAAGAAGAACGAAAGGTGCACCATATCATTGAGCCGCTGTTTGAATATTATCTTCACCATACCGACCTTCTTCCTGCTTACTCCAGAGAAAGGATTGGTGTCACAGAGTCCAAAGAACAGGCTGCCTGTGACTATATTGCGGGAATGACGGACCATTTTGCTATCGAGACATACAAAGAAATCTTCATTCCGAAGTTCTGGCTGGAAAAGTGAGAAAAATAAAAAGGAATGAATCAGTTTATGTAGAATAATATATATAGAGGACATTTATCACACAGATAGGAGGACAGGCTGTTGTTATACGGAGATGACATTATTGAAGAGGTCAGAAGCCGCAATGACATCGTGGATTTGATCTCTTCCTATGTACCGCTCAAGCGGAAAGGAAGTTCTTATTTCGGACTCTGTCCTTTCCATAATGAAAAATCACCGTCGTTTTCTGTCAGCAGGGACAAGCAGATGTATTACTGTTTCGGATGCGGGGCCGGCGGCAATGTCTTTACTTTTATTATGGAATATGAGAACTTTACATTTCCGGAAGCCGTGCGGTATCTGGCGGAGCGGGCCGGGATGGAACTTCCGGAACAGGAACTCAGCGCAGAAGCAAAGCAGCAGGCAGACGCCAAGGCACAATTAAAAGAGATGAATAAGATGGCAGCCAATTATTTTTATATCCTCCTTCACAGCAAAAGAGGGGAAAAAGGACTTGCCTATCTTACAAAACGCGGGATTACCGGGGAGACAATCAAAAAGTTCGGCCTTGGATACGCAGATATTTATCAGGATGACCTCTACCGGTTTTTAAAGAGCAAGGGCTTTTCCGACGAAGAACTGAAGGATTCTGCACTGGTCACTATTGACGAGGCCAGAGGAGGCAGTGACAAATTCTGGAACAGGGTCATGTTTCCGATTCAGGATGTCAACAGCCGTGTCATAGGATTCGGGGGACGGGTCATGGGAGACGGAAGCCCTAAGTATTTAAATTCCAGGGAGACGAAACTGTTTGACAAGAGCAGGAATCTTTACGGACTGAATTTTGCCCGGAGTTCCAGAGAGAAGTTTATCATTTTATGCGAAGGATATATGGACGTCATTTCCATGCATCAGGCCGGATTCACAAATGCGGTGGCGGCTTTGGGAACGGCGTTTACCGAGGGGCACGGGATGCTTCTCAAACGTTATACGAACGAAGTGATCCTTTCTTTTGACAGCGATGAGGCCGGTCAGAGGGCGATTTTAAGGGCGATACCCATTCTCAAAGGGGCAGGCCTCACGGTCAGGGTTCTCGATCTCACTCCGTACAAAGACCCTGATGAATTTATAAAGGAACTGGGAAGCGAAGAACTGAAAAACCGCATACAGAAAGCCAGGAGCAGTTTCATGTTCCAGATATCGGTGGCAGCGGGAAAGTACAATCAGGATGATCCGGAGGAAAAAACTAAGTTCCAGCATGAGGCGGCAAAACTTTTGTCTGGTATAAGGGAACCTCTGGAGAGGAACAACTACTGCGAAGCCGTGTCCAGGGAATATTTTATGGGTGTGAAGGAACTGAAAGATCTGGTGGAGTATTACGGCACCAGCGGATATGTACAGGAGAAACCAAAGGAACAGGAGCGGAGACCGGCGGAAGTAAAAAAAGAAGAAAAAAGGCAGGAGCCTCAGAAGCTGCTGCTCACCTGGCTGGTCAACGAGCCGGTACTTTTTCAGAAGCTTGCCGGGATCATCGGACCGGATGATTTTATTGAGCCGATCTATCACGGCGCTGCTATGCTGCTCTTTGAAGAATACGAGAGGGACGGCAAAGTGATGCCGGCTAAGATACTGAATCAGTATACGGATATGGAAGACCAGAAGAAAATTGCGGAGCTGTTCAATACGACGCTGAAATTAAAGCCTCTGCCCGAGGACAATGACAAGGCGCTGACCGACATTGTCCGGAAGGTAAAGGAAGACAGCATTGAACACAAGATGAATGAATCCAACGACATTATGAAATGGCAGGAGCTGATCCAGGAAAAAGGCAGACTGGCAAAGCTGCATATTTCGATTTAGGTTGGTTAAAATAGGTATGAGAGGAAGGAAATCAATGGACGAAACAATGTTACAATTCAGCGAGAAGCTGGCAGGTTTAGTAGAACTGGGGAAGAAAAATAAAAATTTTCTGGAGTATGCCCAGATTGAGACATATTTTAAAGATTTTAAGCTGACATCGGATATGATGGAGGCAATTTTTGATTACCTGGAACAAAACGGAGTCGATGTGCTCACGATCCCCGAGGGAGAGGACGACGAAGATCTGGAGATCAAGGAAGAGATCGAGGAAGAAGCGGACCTGACGATCCCGGACGGAGTCAGCATCGAGGACCCGGTGCGCATGTATTTAAAGGAAATCGGAAAGGTACCTCTGCTGAGCGCGGATGAGGAGATCCGTCTGGCCCAGAGGATGGAGGAAGGTGATGAGGAAGCCAAGAAAAAGCTTGCGGAAGCCAACCTGCGTCTCGTAGTCAGCATTGCGAAGCGCTATGTGGGACGTGGGATGCTGTTTTTGGATCTGATCCAGGAGGGAAATCTGGGTCTTATCAAGGCAGTAGAAAAATTCGATTACAGGAAGGGATATAAGTTCAGTACGTATGCCACATGGTGGATCCGCCAGGCTATCACCAGAGCCATTGCCGACCAGGCAAGAACGATCCGTATCCCTGTCCATATGGTGGAGACCATCAACAAGCTGATCCGTGTGTCCAGGCAGCTCCTTCAGGAACTCGGCAGAGAGCCGCTTCCGGAAGAGATCGCCGAGGAGATGGATATTCCAGTGGACCGTGTGAGGGAGATTTTAAAGATTTCCCAGGAACCGGTATCTTTAGAGACACCGATCGGAGAGGAAGAAGACAGCCACCTCGGAGACTTTATTCAGGATGACAATGTTCCGGTGCCGGCGGATGCGGCGGCATTTACACTGCTGAAAGAACAGCTGAGCGAAGTGCTCGGAACTTTGACGGAGAGAGAGCAGAAGGTGTTAAGACTGCGCTTCGGACTGGATGACAGCCGTGCAAGGACGCTGGAAGAGGTAGGAAAAGAGTTCAACGTCACCAGGGAAAGAATCCGCCAGATCGAGGCCAAGGCTCTGAGAAAGCTGAGACATCCGAGCCGCAGCAGAAAATTAAAAGACTATTTAGACTGATCGGGTGAAATATGGAATTGTCATCAAGGTTAAAAATAATTGCTTCTTTTGTGTCCGAAGGGATGTGTGTCGCCGATATAGGGACAGATCATGGATACATACCCATTTATCTGACCTCCGAAGGGATGACGGACAAAGCATATGCCATGGATGTCAATCGGGGACCGCTTGAAAGGGCCTCGGAGAACATAAGGAAAGAAGGACTGAACGGAAAGATCCGGTGCATCCTATCGGACGGTATGGAGAAACTCCCGATGGATGCAGACAGTGCAGTGATTGCCGGAATGGGCGGAGACCTGATGGAACAGATCTTAATGAGGGGAGAGGACAGGCTTTTCAGGCTTTCAGAACTGGTTCTTTCCCCCCAGTCCCACTGGGAGAAAGTCAGGAGATTCCTGCACAGCCATGGGTTTGCCATCGAAAAAGAAGCATTGATAAAGGAAGACGGGAAATATTATATTGTCATAAAAGCTGTCAGGGGCCGGCAATCTTACGGCGAGTCCTGGCAGTATTCTTACGGCACTTATCTTACAGGATTAAAAGATCCCCTGATGAAGGAGTACCTGACGAAAGAGCTGAATGACAAACAGAAGATCCTTGACTCTTTTGAGGGAAAGGATTCAGAACATCTAAGGCGCAGGGCAGGAGAACTGTCCTGTATTCTCAGAGAGATAAAGGAGGCACTGAAAAACTATGAAATGCAGTGAACTGATGAAGATATTGGAAGATTATGTGCCGGCGCGTTATGCCATGGAGTGGGATAACGTGGGACTTCTTACAGGGAGAAGAGACAGAGAGATCCATAAAATCATGGTCGCATTGGACGCGGATAAAGGGGTGGTGGAAGAAGCAGTCAGACAAAAGGTGGACTTTCTGCTGACTCACCACCCTGTTATTTTTTCTCCCCAAAAGAGCATTACCGATGAGCCGGGCACACCGGAAAAACTTCTGAAGCTGATAGAAAACGGTGTGAATTGTTTTGCCATGCACACGAATTTCGATGTGGTGCATATGGGGAGGATCGTCTGTGAGGCGATGGGACTCAAGAGTCTGGCTCCGGTAGAAATGACATGTACAGAAGACGGTATTTTGAAGGGCATCGGAACAGTATCAGAACTTGAGCGCCCCATGTCAGCAGGGGATTTTGCGGAAGTGGTAAAAAATACGTTCGGTATAGAACATGTTCTGCTGTTTGGAAATAAAAGAAAAATAATCCAAAAGATTGCGGCTGTTCCAGGGTCCGGAAGACATATGGAACAGCAGGCGGCCGGAACAGGAGCAGATTTGTTTTTAACCGGGGATATCGGACATCATGAAGGGCTGGATGCCATGGAACTGGGCCTTACAGTCATCGACGCAGGCCATCACGGTCTGGAAAAGATTTTTGTAGATTTTATGGGACAATTTCTCGAAAAAAATGTACCGGTGTGTGAGATCATCCTGAGTCATACAAAATGTCCGTTTGACGTAAAATAGAGCAGAGAGGAGTTGATGGCTGAATATGCTGAATGTAACAGTAGAAGGAACAAAGATCAGTGTAAAAGAGGGCACGGCTCTGGAGGAACTTGCGAAAAGATTTCAGAGACCGGGCGCCCCAGTTATTTTGCTTGCTTATACGGGAGAGAAGCTTAGAGAGCTTCACCATACGATTGATGAAGACTGTGATATCCGGTTTGTGACGAATGAGGAGCAGACCGGATATATGACTTATAAGAGGACGGTAAATTTCGTATTTTTAAAGGCCTGTGAGGAAGTGCTGGGAGAAGGGTGCACAAACCGCATCACAATGAATTACTCCATCGGCAACAGTACCTTCTGTGAATTTTCTCTCGATGATCTAAAAGTGGACGACGATCTGGCGAGAAAAATCCAGAATAAAATGCGGGAATTGGTGAGACAGGATTTAAAGATCAAAAAAATTTCCTACAATACGTTTGAGGCAAGAAAAAGATTTGCACAGCAGGGGATGAAAGAGAAAGTGAGGCTCTTCCGGTTCCGCAGGGTTTCCAGAACCAATGTATATTCTCTGGACGGATATGAGAATTATTTTTATGGGTATATGGCACCCAGTACGGGATATATCCAGGATTTTTATGTAGATGCGTATCAGGGAGGAATTGTTCTTCAGATCCCGAGACGGGATCATCTCCATTCCGTTTCAAGATTTACGCCTCAGCCAAAGCTGTTTCATGTGATGCAGAGGTCCAGATCCTGGAGCAAGCTTATGAGAGTGGACACGGTCGGGGCTCTCAACGAAGAGATCACCAACGGCGATATCAATAACCTGATTCTCGTGCAGGAGGCCCTTCAGGAGAAGCTTCTGGCTGATATTGCTTCAAAGATCGTGGACGACGGGAAAAAGGTTGTCCTGATCGCAGGTCCGTCTTCTTCCGGGAAGACGACATTCTCCCACCGCCTTGCCATTCAGCTTCAGATCGACGGGCTCACTCCGCACCCAATCTCTCTGGATGATTATTTCTTAGACAGAGAGCTGTCTCCCAGGGACGAGGAGGGCAACTATAATTTCGAGACGATCGCATCTCTTGATCTGGAATTGTTCAACGAAGATATCAACTGTCTTTTGGCCGGGAAGCAGGTACAGCTCCCAACCTATAATTTCGTTTCAGGAAAACGGGAGTACAAAGGGAATTATAAAAAGATCGGACCGGATGATGTGCTGGTCATCGAGGGAATCCATGGCTTGAACGGGATGCTGTCCAGTGAGATTTCGGAAGAAGATAAATATAAGATTTATGTCAGCGCGCTGAGTCAGATCAATATAGACGAACACAACCGGATACCCAGCTCCGACGGCCGTCTGTTGAGAAGGATCGTGAGGGATGCAAGGCACAGGGGAACGGATGCAAAGACGACCATCGGACGGTGGGAATCTGTGCGCAGGGGTGAGGAACTGAATATTTTCCCTTACCAGGAGGAAGCGGACATCATGTTTAACTCTGCCCAGATTTACGAGCTGGCTGTGTTGAAACAGTATGCGGAGCCGCTTTTATTTCAGATCAGCCCGGGATGTCCGGAATATCAGGAATCCAAGCGCCTGCTGAAGTTTTTGGATTATTTCCTGAGTGTGAAAAGTGAGGATATACCGAAGACGTCTCTTTTGAGAGAGTTCATTGGGGGAAGCTGCTTTGAGACTTGACGGTTCCGTTTTTTTATCTAACTAATCGGGATGAAACTCTATCTTAATTTATGAGAGAGATTTTTATGGAGAATTAGGATAGCGGGGAATCAAGATTAGGGGGATAATGAATAATGTATAACTGGAAACGCAGATTGATGAGTCTGGCACTTGCTGCCGCCGTGTCGTGTACGGCTTTGACTTCCTTTGATGTTCATGCTGATGAGATTAACACAGAAGATCTGGAGTTTGATCTCATTGGAAAAACGGCAGTGCGCAGCGGGAGAAGAATTATAGAATATGAGGATGCAGCTTTGCTGCAGCCGCAGACGGATAAGAGCAGAAAACGGGCGGCACAGCTGCCGGACTCATATACGGCAGAGCATACCAGAGTAAAAACCCAGGAGAATACCGGTATTTGCTGGACTTTTGGTGCCATGGCTTCCCTTGAATCTGTGATGATGACAGCAGGAACCGCTTCTTCATCGATTAATTTATCGGAGAGACAACTTGCTTATTTTACCTTTCATGGACAGAATAAAGACCGGGACAAGAGCAAATACGCGGGAAACGACAGTTTTTTGAATCGGTCCGGAGAAAGCGACTACACGATTGGAGGAAGCCGCTGGTTCTCAGTGCCGACACTGGCCAGATGGTATGGGGCGGTGGATGAATCAGTCCTCCCGTTCAGTCAGATATGGGCTTCTGATCCGTCAGAAAAGTATCAGACGGAATCTTATATCCATCTTAAAAATGCACTGTATCTGCCGGAGATTAATCTGGAAAACGGCAATGATGAAACCGTACATAGTGCTGCAGGGGTGCAGGCAGTGAAGCGGGCTGTATATGAAAAAGGCGCTGTCAGTGCCGGATATTACACGGGCAATTCACATTCGGGATATTATCGTTTTGGCAGCAAAACCGGATCTTCAAGAACTACAACATCTTAATTATTATGACGGGGATAAATACGCAGATCATGAGATTACCATTGTCGGCTGGGACGACAATTACAGCAAAGATAATTTCAGTGTTACGCCTCCCGGAAACGGTGCGTTCCTTGTGAAAAACAGCTGGGACGTTGACTGGGGTGACAGCGGATATTTCTATATTTCGTATTATGACAAATCCCTTTCTGAACCTACGGTTTTTGAAGCTGAGAATGTGAACTATAACGGAAGTAAGACCGCGCATACTTATCAGAATATTTATCAATATGACGGGGCAGGATTTGGAGACGCTTTGTTTACGGCAGGCACCAGTCCCGTGGTTGGAGTCAATAAATTTACGGCCAGAGACAATGAAAAGCTAACCGCATGCGGAGTTTATGTTCCAGCAGCAAACTGCAGCGTCAAAGTTCAGGTTTATCAGGACCAGAGTAATAAGTCGTTGGTTTCCAAAGAATATACGGCACAGAATGCCGGATTTTACACGATTCCTTTCGGTTCCTCCTCGTTTGATATGGAGAAAGGCAAAGTATACCGTGCGGAGCTTCAGATTTCTTTCAAAAAAGAAGGAAGGACCGAATATTTTTATCCGTTTGAACTGCAGGAGGATCAGTCAGATGAATTTCAAATGGATTGTACGGCGGGACAAACCCAGCTAAAATATAATTTTGGCGGTTCGGGCAGAGATGTAACATCATTGCAGCCGTTAAATGGGGTATATCAAACGGGCAACGCATTGGTTAAATTATTTTCCAACGATAAGGTGAAGGCCGGAAACAGCGGGACAACTGCTTCAAAACCGGCAGATACACCGGCCGTTTCTGTTCCGCAGACGCCGCCTGCAACGGCTGCACCAAAACCGACGGCAACTACGGCAAAACCGGCTGTGACTTATATCAAACCATCAGTTTCAAAGAGTTCACTCAGTATTTATAAAGGAAACAGTTCATCTATTACTGTAAAGAACAAAGTGAGAGGTGCAAAGGTCACGTTTTCCAGTTCTAAAAAGTCTGTGGCAGCAGTGAATTCTTCCGGCAGAGTTACCGGTAAAAAAGCAGGGACTGCGGTTATCACGGCAAAGGTTACGCAGCAGGGTAAAAATTACAGCTTAAAATGTAAGGTTAGGGTGAGTAAGAAGCGTTTGGCTTTTTCTAAGAAAAAAGCAAGGATAAAGAAAAAGAAATCTTATACCTTTAAAGTGAAAAAATACGGTGTCTCCGGAAAAGTGAGATGGAAAGTCAGCAATAAAAAGCTGGCATCGATCGGAAAGACAAGCGGTAAATTCAAGGCCAAAAAGAAAAAAGGCAAAGTGAAAGTCACCGCTTACTGTGGAAAATACAAGGTATCCTACATGGTTAAGATTTATTAAATTGTTTGACGGGACACATGAGAACATGGTATAATTCCACTCGGAATTTAGTTAACCGAATGATCGCGCCAAAGTCTTTTGGTGAGGAAAGTCCGGGCTTCGCAGGGCAGGATGCCGGATAACGTCCGGTAGGGGTGACCCTCAGGCCAGTGCAACAGAAATAAACCGCCGGTATTAGCCGGTAAGGGTGGAAAGGCGGGGTAAGAGCCCACCGCTTGGCTGGTAACAGGCAAGGCACATGTAAACCCCATCCGAAGCAAGGCAGGAGAAAAGCTATGGGCTTGCCCGGTCCGCTTTTCGGTGTGCCGCTGGAGCTTGCTGGCAACAGCAAGTCGAGATAGATGATCATTTAAGACAGAACCCGGCTTATAGATTAGCTAAATTCCATTTTAATTGAAAAAAATTTGCAGACAAGACATCAGAGATTAAAATCTGGTGTCTTTTGTTGTCTAACCTATTCTTTTTAAAAGAGGTCTTATAAAGTCAAAAACCATTTGTCTGCGAAAAGTGCACTTGTCAGGCAGGAAAGGAAGGGAAAGAATGAAGAAACAATGGAAAAGGTGTATGGCTGCTGCCGCGCTTACACTGGCGCTGGGCATCAGTTCCGGGCCGGAAATGCTTAGAGCATTGGATACAGAACAGGAAATACCTGGAAAATCCGGGGGGGGGTATTTCTGGATTAACTGAAGAAAACCCGGAGAAACAGGCAGAATCTAAGGGTGGCAGCAAAGTCCAAAACAAGACTTTAGAACCCAATGAGAATGAACTAAAAGGGAGGCAGCCGAAGACAAAGAAAAAGGCAGCGAAAACGTCCGGAGACACTGCGGAGAACGGACAGACTATTTTGGATGTCAGTGAAGGAGATGTCCGGATCACGAAGACTGGAGCTTCGGTCGGAGGAACTGCAAAGGACGACGGAACTCTAAATCCCAAGGGATACTGGATCACAGGGACTACGACAAAGTACAACGTGATTGTGGAAAAAGGTGTCAGGACAGAGATTACCCTGAGCGATGTCAGTATTACCTGTGATAAAACAAAGATGGACTGCATCAATGTCTCCCACGCCTATGTGACGATGACACTCAGAAGAAATAATACACTGCTTTGTAAATCAGGAAACGAAAAGGACGGATATAAAGGAGATGAAGGTAACGCCATTACAAAAGACGGAGTGGACGGGGAACTGATCCTCCAGTGTGAGAAGGCGGATGAAAAAGGACATCGCTGTGACAGCAGCTGCGGAAGCCTTACAGCATCAGGACAAGATGACCAATATCATGCAGGAGCCATTGGAAACAGCCTTCGAGGAACACAAAAAGACGGCGAGTGCGGTCTGGCGAATCTCATCATCAAGGGCGGGAATATTGTGGCAAAAGGAGGATATCACAGTCCCGGTATCGGAGGAGCCTGTCTGACAAGTTATAAATTTACACATGATTCTGTGTACGGCGACAACAGTGCTATATCATTTGCCAATCAGAAAGTAAGCAACCTTTCTATAACAGGAGGAAATATTAAAGCTGAGGGCAATTATGGCTGCGCCGGGCTCGGAGGAGGCGTATGGGTCAATATAGACGGCCTTTCGATCACCGGAGGAAGAGTCGAAGCGATCGGAGGAAGCTATGGTCCCGGCATCGGAGCAGTCTGTACATCCTCCCTTGATAATATTGTGATCAGCGGAGGGGATACTTTAGTCATCGCAAAAGGAGATGAGAGCAGTAATGCTCCGGGTATTGGATCAACTGATTATCCGGGCTTTACAATTCCTACGAAATTCGGCCGGTTCGTGTCATCTCCTCAGGAAGGTTATCAGGGCTATGTCCAGGACAGAGATTCTATGGACAGTTATACCTTCATGGAAGGGACACCGTTTAAATCTGACACACAGATCCATGTAGGGAAATTTTATACAGTGGCCTATTTTGGGCCGTTCCGTGATGAAAATACCGTGGAGTCAAAGACAAATGAACAGATCGGAGCCAATCATATTATCAGCAAAACTGGAGGAAACGGATTTACAAAGGAACAGCTAAAACAGCTCACGAAGGTGGCGGCAAAAGACAAAACAGGAAATGACCTGGAGGATGATCAGATCAGTTTCTTTGATGAAAAACAGATACAAGATTTAAATGAGGCGAAAAGGGCGGGAAAGATTGGGGATTACCCTCTGACGTTTGAGACCTCAAACGGCACAAAAGTGACGGCTAATGTCTGTCTGAGAGACGACGGCACAGATGCCGCGGGGATGGACCCGGAGGATCCGGACCCGACGATCGGAGCCAATAACTTTGAGAAGGATACCGGAGGAGATGCGTTTACCGAGGAGGAACTCAAGATCTATGGAGAACTGAAAGGCAAAGATAAAGATGGAACGACCATTTCACTGGATGGTTTTTCTATAGACAAAAAATAGTTTGAAAAGATTAACCAGGCAAAGACAGCCGGGATATCTGGTGTGTTTGAACTGACCTTTACATGCCGGGGCAAAAGTCACGGTTTCTTTGATGAAATATGATGAAACTGGGACAGATACAGATCCGGAATAGCGGTGAAACGATCAAAGGAATGAATATTATCAGCAGGACCGGAGGAGACGGCTTTACCGAAAAACAACTGAAAGAACTGTCTGCCGTCAAAGCATTTGACAAAGATGGAAAATCAGTGGAAAGAGACAGCATCACCTTTTCAGAGCCGGATCAAATCAAGAGGATCAATGAGGCAAAGACGGCGGGTGAGACCGGAAACTTTCCGCTGACTATAAAGGCACCCGGTGGAACAGAGGTGACGGTCCAAGTATATTTAAGAGATCAGGGAACGGACAGTGCCAAATTAGATCCGGACCATGGAGAAGCATTTTTGGCTGCAAATAACGGGACCCATCCAACAGGAGGAGAGGCGTTTACAAAAGAAGAGCTTCTGGAACTCTGCAGGGCAAAAGCGAAAGACCAGAGCAAGAATACCGTGGAACCATCCATCGATCCGAAACAATGGGAAGTACTGAACGAAGCTAAGACGGCGGGCAGGACCGGAGAATTTTCTCTGACCTTTTTTATAGAGGACGGGACAAAAGTTCAGGTAAAGATCACGCTGACCGGAGACCACAAAGTGAAGTTTGACTCCAACGGAGGCTATGATACTCCGGTGACTCAGACGGTCAGAGGAGGAAATCAGGTGATCGAGCCGAAAGATCCAAAGAGAGACGGCTATGAATTTATGGGCTGGTATTATACCGATGAGAATGGAAAAGAAGCCAAGTGGAATTTTTCAGATCCGGTGCATCAGAATATGACTTTAAGAGCGAAATGGAAGAAAGCTGAAATTGAGAAGGCAGACAAGGATACTTCAGGGAAAGAAAACAAAAAAGGTACATCAGAAAAAAATAAGAATTGGAAATATAAAGAGATCCGGAAAAACGAACAGACAGCGAAGACAGGAGAAGAATTTAAAACTGTATGGGTGGTGCTGGGCCTTTTGGGAGGAACAGGTATTTTATGTTGTCTTAGAAAGAAGAGAAAAATTAGTTAAACTATCGCAGGTGCCACCTTTGATATCTAAGCAGCCTGCTCCAGCAGATAAAATGTCATGAGTTATTTACCACTATTTCCGTCGCGCTTTTGAAATGCGCTCCTCCAATAGCGATAAATAACTTTCGAAAAGTGGCACTTTTTTTGACGGAAGCCCATCTCCAACAGACATTCCGTCCATTTTCCACATGATTGGAGTGAGGCATTCTAAGAGCCGAACGGAAGTCATGTGGAAAATGTCATAGTATCATTCCCTTTATTTATGTTTTATAATGTAGATAAGGGGAATTTTTTATTACCCAGGAAATACCCTGTCACGGCAGTGATAGAAAATGTTTTCTGAGAGATAAAACATACTCCATGTATTGTGTACAGATGCGTGTTGTCTTTTAACGAATGTATATGCAGGAGGAAATGAGTATGCTGAATCTAAGAACAATGAATGCGGAAGATCTCCCTGTCTTTAAAAAATGGCTTAGGATGCCGCATGTTGCAAAGTGGTACCATGAGCCATTGGATTGGATCGAAGAAGTCGAAAAGCAGGACAGTGCTTTCTGCTGGATTCATCATTTTATCGTTGAGTATGAAAATAAACCAATCGGCTTCTGTCAATACTATGCATGTAAAGACAGTGATGAACTATGGGGAGGATACACGGAAATGGGCGGATCTTACAGTGTCGATTATATGATTGGTGAGTTGGACTGCATCCACAGAGGATTTGGGAAAGAAATTGTAAAACAGCTGATAGAGAAGATCAGATGCCATGGTGATGCTGAGAGGATTGTTGTACAGCCTGAACAGGAGAATGCAGCGTCCTGTGGTTTGCTGCTGTCCTGTGGATTTGTTTTAAATACGGAAAATGATATTTATGTCATGACGATATAAAATTTATGATGTAAAGAAATGCAGATGTCTCTGAAATTGGACTTAAATTTTACAAAAGTGTGAATAATGTTTCAAAAATGTCATACACTATATTAAAGGAGTGTATATGACATTGAAGAAAAAATGGAAAGTAGCAGCCATATCTTGTGCGATTGGCTTATGCAGCGTAGGGCAGCAGGTCTTTGCAAGTGATACTTTATTTCAGCCGCCGCAGGGCGAAAATGGCGTTGATCAGCTTATCCAGAGGAAACTGTTGGAAGAACAGAAGCAGTTTAAAGAGAGAAAAGCACTGATTAAAAAGTTAAATATAGAACGTCAGATTGAAAAAGTACAGGATGTCAAAGGCCTCAAAGGAAAAATATCTACAAGAGAGAAAGCAATTCTTACTAGGATTGTGGAAGCAGAAGCTACTGACAAAGACATGAAGAGTAAAATCTTAGTCGCAAATGTGATATTAAACAGGGTCCGTTCCAAGGAATTTCCAAACACCATCGAACAGGTCGTGTTCCAGAGGACCAATGGCAGTGTGCAGTTTTCTCCGACAGCAGACGGACGGTATAATTCTGTGACGATCAAAGCGTCTACACGGGAAAGTGTGGAGCGGGCGTTGGAGGGAGAAGACTACTCAGAGGGCGCTTTATATTTTGTGGAAAAGACAATGGCGAATCCAAGAAATGTGTCCTGGTTTGACAGGGCGCTGACGAAACTGTTCACTTATCAGGGACATTCTTTTTATAAATAAGAGTGAAAATTCGGGGTTGACACGTAAAAAGAAAAGTATTATTATTCTATCATATAGTGATAAACCGATGAGAAAGAGTAGTAGTCAGGAGCAGAAGGATTTTAAGAGAGCTGCAGATGGTGGGATTGCAGCATGAATTCCCTGATGAATGGACTTTCGAGGGCAGTTCTGAACCACAGTAGGAGTTGCCGGGCACCCGACCCGTTACACAACAGGGCATATATGATGGTATATGAAAAGAGTGGGCATTTTTTATGATGCCAATTTGAGTGGTACCGCGGATATCCGCCTCAAGCGTTAGCTTGGGGCGTTTTTTATTCCATAGGAAAGTTCTATGACCTTCCTTATGAAATAAAAAACTCCGGACCACAGTATTTGTTTATCTCTATAAGTGCAAAAAATTGATTGTAGAGAAAAGGAGAAAAAGTTATGAAAAAGAGATTATTAGCAGCAGGATGCAGCGCAGTATTGGCGGCAACATTATTATTTGCAGGATGTTCAAAAAAAAGTGAGGACAAAAGCTATCAAATCGGAATTCAGCAGTTTGCAGAGCATGAATCTTTAAATAACTGCCGCAAAGGTTTTATCCAGGGGTTAGAAAAAGAAGGAATCAAGGAAGGAAAAAATTTAAAGATCACTTATAAAAATGCTCAGGCTGATACCGCTGCAGATAACCAGATCGCTTCAAACTTTGCTTCCAAGAAGATGGACCTGATCTGTGCCATTGCGACACCAAGTGCCCAGAGCGCATACAATGCAGCTTCTGATTCTAAGACACCGGTTATCTACACTGCGGTTACATCACCGGAACTGGCAGGATTCGTAGACAAGGACGGAAAAAATGTAGGGGAAGTTACAGGAACTTCTGATCTGATCCTTGCAGATAAACAGCTGAAGCTGATCCGTAAAGTGCTTCCAAAGGCAAAAAATGTAGGAATTCTGTACAGCACTAACGAGGTTAACTCTAAAGCGGGAATTGAAGCCTATGAGAAAGTGGCTAAAAAGAACGGTTTTAAGATCATTACTCAGGGAATCAGCGCGGCGGCAGATATGCCGATGGCAGCCGACAGCCTGATCAAGAAAGTAGACTGTATCACAAACCTTACAGATAATCTGGTCGTAAGCTCAATGCCGACTTATCTGGAAAAAGCAAACAAGGCAAAGATCCCGGTATTCGGTTCAGAGATCGAACAGGTGAAATTAGGATGCATCGGATGTGTGGGGATTGACTTCATAAAACTTGGAGAACAGACAGGAAAAATGGCTGCCAAAGTGTTAAAGGGAGAGAAGAAAGCATCCGAAATTCCGTTTGAAACGTTTAATCAGGGAGACATCTATCTTAACGAAAAGGTGGCAAAAGATCTTGGAATTAAACTGCCTTCAGATGTTAAGAAAGAGGCAGTAGAGACATTCACAGAAATTAAAGCAAGCAAATAAATAGGAGCAAAAAATGGAACAACTAATCATTGGCGTCTTCGAGCAGGGATTCATCTATGCGGTGATGGCTCTGGGCGTATACATTACTTATAAAATACTGGACTTTCCGGATTTGTCTGTGGACAGTACCTTTCCATTGGGTGCCGCCATCACCACGGTACTGTTGATGAATGGGTTCAATCCGGTCCTCTCGCTGATCCTTTCAACGGCGGCGGGAGCGGCAGCAGGGGCTTTGACCGGGATCATCCACGTAAAGTTCAGAGTCAGGGATCTGCTGTCAGGTATCATTATGATGACGGGACTTTATACGATCAATCTGCGGATTACCGGGGGAAGTGCCAATGTGCCTCTGTTCAACTATCATACGATTTTTAACAATGATTTTATCAACAAATTATGTCCGGAGGCGCTTGAGCCGTATAAGACACTGATCATCATTGCGCTGATCATGCTGATCGCAAAACTCCTCCTGGACTTGTACTTAAAGACAAAATCCGGATTTCTGCTCAGAGCCGTAGGGGACAATGAAAAAATTGTCACATCACTTGCTAAAGACAGTGGGTTTGTAAAAATTGTCGGCCTTTCTATCGCCAACGGTCTGGTAGCTTTGGCGGGAAGTGTCATGTGTCAGCAGCAGAGATTTTTTGAAATCTCCATGGGTACCGGAACCATCGTCATTGGTCTCGCCAGCGTTATTATCGGGACGAACATTTTTAAAGGAAATCTGTTAAAGGCAACAACTGCTGTCATCATCGGCTCTGTTATATACAAAGCCTGTGTGGCGGCAGCCATCGAGATCGGACTGGACTCCCAGGACCTTAAACTGATCACTGCGATCCTGTTTCTTGTGATCCTGATCATCAGCATGGACCGGAAAAAGAAGGTGAAAGCATGATTGAACTTAAAAATATTGATAAATATTATAACATCGGAACGGTGAATGAAATTTGTCTGTTTAAGGATTTTAATTTAAAGATCCAAAATGGTGATTTTGTTTCTGTGATCGGCAGCAACGGGTCAGGAAAAACGTCGATGCTGAACCTGATCTGCGGAAGTCTCCAGCCTGAGAAAGGATCCATCAGCCTGGGCGGTGAGGATATCACAAAGCAGAAGGAGTTTGTCCGCCAAAGAAAGATCGGAAGAGTTTATCAGGACCCGGCCATGGGAACCTGTCCTTCCATGACAATTCTTGAAAATATGTCTCTGGCAGACAATAAAGGCAGAGCGTATGGACTCGGGCTGGGAACAAACAAGAAAAGGATCAGTCATTACCGTGAAATGCTTTCCCAGCTGGGGCTGGGACTTGAAGACATGATGGGAACAAAGGTCGGTGCTCTGTCAGGGGGACAGCGGCAGGCGATGGCCCTTCTGATGACCACAATGACGCCGATTGAGTTCTTGATCCTGGATGAACATACGGCAGCGCTGGACCCAAAGACAGCGGAACTGATCATGCAGCTGACGGATAAGATCGTCAGAGAGAAAAACTTAACGACTATTATGGTCACGCACAATCTCAGGTTTGCCGTGGAATATGGAAACCGTCTCATTATGATGCATCAGGGACAGGCGGTTTTAGACAAGGCAGGAAAAGAAAAAGAAGCACTTGCCATAGAAGACCTGTTGGATCAGTTTAATGAAATCAGTATAGAGACTGGGAATTAAGTGATCATATACGGGTATTTGGTGAGAATTAATATGGGTAAATTATCCTAAAAAATCGGCATAGTCGTGGCTATCGGCTATGCCGATTTTTCTTAACTTATCGGAAGAACAAGTGTTTTGTGTTGATTTGAAATTAAATATTTTAAAATATTAAAAAATCATGATAAAATGTAAAAAAAAGAAAAATTGAACAAATACGTCGACAATATGATATGTTTATCCATAATGTCGACGATGCTGATATTGAATTTTGGTATGCCCGTGAGCTAATGCAATTACTCGGATATGAGCGTTGGGAGAATTTTGATAAGGCAGTCAGCCGTGCAATGGAATCGTGTGCGACTTCCGATATAAAGATATCAGACCATTTTCGTGAGGTCACGAAAATGGTTGAACTGGGCAGTGGTGCAAAAAGAAGTATTAAAGATTATATGCTTACTCGCTATGCCTGCTATTTGATTGCTCAAAATGGTGATCCTAAAAAAGAAGAAATTGCATTTGCACAAAGTTATTTTGCGGTACAGACAAGAAAACAGGAATTGATTGAAGAGCGTATTGCTTTAATTGAACGCACTGAGGCTCGTGGCAGACTTCGTGAATCTGAAAAGCGTCTGTCTCAAAATATTTACGAACGAGGTGTAGACGACGCAGGCTTTGGACGTATTCGTTCTAAAGGAGACAAAGCATTATTTGGTGGTTATTCTACACAAGAAATGAAAAAGAGACTTGGTGTGAAAGATAATCGACCTTTGGCAGACTTTCTTCCAACACTTACTATTGCAGCAAAAAACCTTGCAACAGAAATGACAAATTATAATGTTGAAGAAAAAGTCTTACAGGGTGAAGTCTCTATTACAGGCGAACATATTCAAAATAATCATTCTGTCAGGGATATGCTTGAACAACGTGGAATTAAACCGGAAAGTCTGCCGCCTTCCGAGGACATAAAAAAATTAGAACGACGTGTTAAGTCTCAGGAAAAGAAAATTGCTGAGCAGGCAGGAAAATTGTCTGAAGTACATGGTGATGAGTCTGTGGATTGATTGTGGGTGGTGTTAAGTTGTTTAAAGGTGTTCACTTGAAATTCACTTGTTCTCGTAAATTTCTAAATTACACGTTTTTATGACGGTCACTTTTTTCGTGACAATTCACCGACCACAGCACCTCCCAGAATAAGAACGGCTCCCAGAAGCTGTACCGCCGACAGGCGCTCTCTGAGAAAAAATGCTGAGAATATGAGAGCCGACAATGGTTCGAGATATCCGCAGACGGCCACTGATCCTGCAGGCAGCCGACCGATAGAAGAAAAATAAAAATAGCAGCCGATGCCTGTGTTGACAATGCCTAAAAACAGCACAGGAAAAAGGTTATGAAAAACAGAGGAAATATAGAGTCTCTGTCTTGTCTGCATGAAGACGGCTACGGTCAAAAAACTTATGATCAGCTGAAATGCGGAATTTTCAAGACCGGTAATGCTCTTTGCTTTTTTGTTAAAGATAACCATAAGAGCATACATGGCAGCTGACAGGATGCCGAAGATCAGCCCGGCAGAGACATGGGTCTTAAATAAACCGTTTTTATTGACCAGATACATACCGGCAATTACGGCGGCAAAACCTGAAAGTTTTTTTAGTGTCATGCGTTCTTGAAAGACCATAGGAGAGACAGCCATCACGATGACCGGACCGCAGTAGTATGCAAGAGTGGCAATACTGACTCCGACCGTTTTATATGCTTCATACAGAAGCATCCAGCTGATTCCCATCGCTATGCCGGATATGGTGATATAAAGAATATGTTTTTTATCGTGAAACCCCTGCGGCTTTCTTCCGGAAAATAAAAAAACTGCAATGAGAAACAGACTTCCGATAAGGGTTCTTAAAAATACGATTTCATAGCTGTTAAGCAGGATATAACTAGCAACGATTCCGTTGGAACCAAACAGAAGCAATGCGGTAAAGTATTTCAGATAAGCTTTTTTCATTGTGACACCTCGATTTTTCTTGAATCATTTGTGATACTACTGTAACATAAAACTATAAATTACAAAAACGAATATTTGTTATAATTTATATTACAATATCAGATGGATAGGAGAGGAATACCGGCATGGAGATGAACATACAAAAGTATATGGCTTTCGTTGAAACCGTGGAATCCGGGAGTTTTACAAGGGCCGCCCAGAAACTGGATTATTCCCAGTCAGGGATTAGCCGTATGATCCATGATCTGGAAACAGAGTGGGGTATCTCCCTTCTGGAACGGGGACATTCAGGGGTGAGGCTGACTTCTGACGGATTGAAGCTGCTGCCGTATGCAAAGAGAGTGTGTGATGAGTTTCAGAATTTACAGACACAAGTCGATGAACTGAAAGGGATGGAAGCCGGTCTGATCCGAATCGGGACTTTTTCAAGTGTGGCGACACACTGGCTTCCGAATATCATTAAAAAGTTTCAGGAAGATTACCCCAACATTGATTATGAACTGCTGCTGGGAGACTATACGGAGATAGAAAGCTGGATCACAGAAGGCCGGGTGGACTGTGGATTTTTGAAACTGCCTACGCTTCCGGAGTTTGAAGCTATTTTTTTAGAAGATGATCAGCTGATGGCTGTTCTTCCGGAACATCATCCTTTGGCCGGATGCAGTAAATTTCCTGTGGGTGCATTATGTGATGATCCTTTTATGCTGCTGGAAAAAGGGGCAAAAGCAGAGATATCGGAAATTTTTGAGCGGTGCGGCATCACTCCGAACGTTCATTTTACAACATGGGATGACTATGCCATCATGTCCATGGTGGAGAGCGGGCTGGGAATCAGTATCCTGCCGAAGCTCATCCTGCAGAGGATTCCTTACCGGATTGTCACGAAAGAATTAGAAGTGCCGGCCTGCCGAAAGATCGGGCTGGCTTTCCGTGACAGGAAAGGAATGTCTCTTGCGGTAAAACGGTTCCTGGATTACCTAGAATACAGATAAAATGGCTAAAAACCGTGGATGTTAACTTTAGTTGACACATTTCCAACGGCGTTTGGTGGAAAAAAAGAGCCGCAGTTCTTATGATATATAAAAAACAGACAGGGGAGATAGCCTATGGAGTTCTATGAAAATTTAAATCGTTTAAGAAAAGAGAAAGGCTGGTCACAGGAAGAACTGGGAAACCGGCTGAATGTATCGAGGCAGACCGTATCTAAGTGGGAGCTGGGATCGACAACGCCGGAGCTGAATAAGCTGATGGAACTGAGCAGAATCTTTCAGGTCAGCATTGATGAGCTGGTTGGAAGTTCTAATGCACCGGCAGAAAAAGAAGTGGTCTATGTGAATGTGAATCTCCACTATGAATACAAGAGCAGGCTGACCGTATTCGGGATTCCGCTGGTGCATATCAATTTTGGGCGGGGGATGTATAAAGCAAAAGGAATCATAGCTATTGGAAACTTTGCTGTAGGTCTTTTCTCTATGGGTCTGCTCTCTGCGGGGCTGATATCTATAGGAACGGCATCTCTGGGACTGCTGGCCTTTGGGGGACTCGCCCTTGGCGGACTGGCCATTGGAGGCGCTGCTCTCGGTATTTTTGCCATAGGCGGACTGGCCGTAGGAGTGTACGCCGCAGGAGGATGTGCTTTGGCCGCCCGTATTGCTGTGGGAGGTTACGCCAATGCACACATAGCCATCGGAGGCGCTGCTGACGGAGCATTTGTTTTCACAGAAAAAGGGGCAGCAGCCTGTGAAGAAATCAGACAAACGATCCTGAGGGAATATCCCCGTACATGGAAATTCTTGATCCGGTTATTTTCAGCAGCCATGAGGTAAAACGGAAGACTGGGGAGAAAAACTTGAAATTTTTATTTCTTTTGAATGAAAATTGTGTTATACTCATTTAGTTATTGTAAATATATCAGACAGTTCATTCGTACCATCCTGTCTTTAAACAAAACTAGGACAAAATAAGAGAATATGATCAGACATATTTCTTATGTCTTAGAAGAATGCTTAGAGACACGGACACCGCGGGTGGCGTGTCTTTTGCTGTTTCATGTTTTTTTGGATGAGGCCTGAAACAGGAGAAATAGAAAACGAGAGAAAGGGATCAACATGTACCAGTTAAATACACATGCGTCTTTTGACTCCGCACATTTTCTGGCGGGATACGAGGGCAAGTGCAGAAATCTGCACGGACACCGGTGGAAACTGTCGGTGACGATCCAAAAGGAAAAAGTAGAAGAACAGGGCCAGACCAGGGGGATGGTTGTAGACTTCGGCGAATTAAAGGACAAGGTAAAAGAAATTGCAGACGAGTTTGACCATGCTTTGATCATGGAAAAAGACACACTGAAGACCAAGACGATAGAGGCACTGAGAGAAGAAGAGTTCCGGATCATTGAAGTGAAATTCCGCCCTACGGCAGAGAATTTTGCCAGATATTTTTATGACCGGATCAAACAGGACGGTTATGACGTATCTTTTGTGGAAGTATATGAGACGCCGAATAACTGTGCCATTTACGGAGAATAGAGATGGAAGTTTTTAAGATAGCAGAAAGTTTTGTGAGTATCAACGGTGAGGGAAAGAAGGCAGGCAGGCTTTCTATGTTCATTCGCCTTAGGGGATGTAATTTAAACTGTTCCTACTGCGATACCAAATGGGCCATCAGTAAAAAAGGCGAGGCAGAACTCATGACGGCTGCGGAAGTGTCACAGATGGTAAAGGAGTCGGGAGTGGATCTGGTGACATTGACCGGAGGAGAACCTTTGCTGGATGAGAATATCAGCGAACTGATCGGAGGTATTTTATCTCTTCCAAAGATGGAACTGGAAATCGAAACAAACGGAAGTATTCCCATCCGTCCATGGAGAGAGCGGGACGCGAGACTTTCCATGACCATGGATTATAAACTTCCCTCCAGCGGCATGGAGGAGTCCATGTGTCTTGAAAATATGGAAGAATTAAAACCTTGGGATGTGGTAAAGTTTGTGATAGGAACAAGAGAAGATCTGGAGAAAGCAAAAGAAGTCATCGAACGGTTTTCTCTCTGTGAAAAGGCGATTGTGTATTTCAGTCCGGTTTTCGGTGCCATACCTCCGGATGAGATCGTGGAGTTTATGAAAGAACACAGGATGAATAAAGTCAGGTTCCAGATCCAGATCCATAAAGTTGTCTGGGATCCGGAGCGGAAGGGAGTCTAAGAAGCTATGGCAATCGATAAAGAAGCAGTCAAAAAACATATCAGAGGAATTCTGGAAGCGCTGGGGGATGACCCGGACCGGGAAGGCCTTAAGGAGACGCCGGACCGTGTGGCCAGGATGTATGAAGAAGTGTTTGAGGGAATGAATTACAGCAATGACCAGATTGCAGAAATGTACTCCAAAACCTTTGAAGATGATCTGTCTGTAAAAAATCATAAGGATATGGTCGTTGTAAAAGATATCAATATTTTCAGCTACTGCGAACACCATCTGGCTCTTATGTACAATATGAAAGTCACTGTGGCCTACCAGCCGAAGGAAAAGATTCTGGGACTGAGCAAAATTGCAAGGATCTGTGACATGGTCGGCAAGAGACTTCAGCTCCAGGAGCGGATCGGGTCGGATATTGCGGAGATCATTTCCAAAGTGGCGGGGACAGAGGATGTGGCAGTACTCATCGAAGGAAATCACAGCTGTATGAGCGCCAGGGGTATTAAGAAAAATCAGGCAAAGACCATCACTTCCACACTGAGGGGACGGTTCGAGAGCGATCCTGCCATGGAAAACCGCTTTTATATGCTCGCAGACAGATAAGAGGAGGAATAAGATTATGTCAAAACCGACAAAAGCAGTCGTAGTATTCAGTGGGGGACAGGACAGTACCACCTGTCTGTTCTGGGCAAAGAAAAAATATGAAGAAGTCATTGCGCTTTCTTTTGATTACGGACAGAAGCATTCGGATGAATTGATCTGTGCCAAAGAAATCTGCAAAAAATATGGCGTAGAGCATCATATTCTGGATATGGCCCTCTTAAACCAGCTGGCTCCCAACTCATTGACGAGGGCGGATATAGAGGTGGACAAAGAGGCGCCTGAGACGGGTACGCCGAATTCTTTTGTAGACGGAAGAAATATGCTGTTTCTTACCTTTGCGGCAGTATTTGCAAAGCAGAGAGATATTCATGTACTGGTGACCGGCGTGTCCCAGAGCGATTTCAGCGGATATCCGGACTGCAGACACGTATTTATTACGTCTCTGGAGACGACGCTGACTCTGGCGATGGATTACGAGTTTGAAGTGATTACGCCTCTTATGTGGATCGACAAAAAAGAAACGTGGAAAATGGCCGATGATCTGGGCGTATTTGATGTGATCAGACAGGAAACACTGACCTGCTATAACGGAGTCAGGGGGGACGGATGCGGAGACTGTCCTGCGTGCAGACTCAGAAGGCGGGGGATGGAAGCCTATCTTTCGGAGCGAAAGTAAGAAAGAACAAATGTCAATGTCATATGGTCAATATCAGAACATTTGTGTGAGTGTAAGTTTGCTGCAGATTTTTATTGATAAAACATTAACAAAATAGTACAATAGGGATGTAACCATTGGTCAGGGTTGTCAACATTTCAATCCTATGGAGCAAAGGAGATAACGTATGGGAAGATTTACATTACCTAGAGATTTATACTTTGGAAAAGGATCACTTGAGACACTGAAGACATTGGATGGAAAAAAAGCAGTTTTGGTAATCGGCGGCGGTTCTATGAAACGTTTTGGATTTGTAGATCAGGTTGTTGATTATTTAAAAGAAGCTGGTATTGAGACAAAATT
Source organism: Anaerostipes sp. AF04-45 (assembly GCF_003461725.1). NCBI lineage: Bacteria > Bacillati > Bacillota > Clostridia > Lachnospirales > Lachnospiraceae > Anaerostipes > Anaerostipes sp. AF04-45. The sequence continues at coordinate 137,962 of NZ_QTXQ01000006.1, read as the reverse complement.
AATTGAAGGTGTGGAACCGGACCCTTCCGTTGAGACTGTATTTAAAGGTGCAGAAATTATGAGAGAGTTTGAGCCGGACTGGATCGTAGCCATGGGCGGAGGCTCTCCGATCGATGCTGCAAAGGCTATGTGGATTTTCTATGAGCATCCGGAAACTACGTTTGACGACGTAAAAGATCCGTTTACAGTTCCGACGCTCAGGAATAAAGCGAAATTTCTTGCGATACCGTCAACCTCAGGTACAGCAACTGAAGTGACGGCATTTGCTGTTATCACAGACTACAGTTCAGGAATCAAATATCCGCTGGCAGATTTTGAGATCACACCGGATATTGCAATCGTAGATCCTGCATTGGCAGAGACGATGCCTCCGAAACTGACATCCTATACAGGAATGGATGCATTGACCCATGCCATCGAGGCTTATGTGGCAGGACTTCACTCTCCATTCTCAGATCCGCTGGCGTTAGAAGCGATCGAAATGGTATTTGACAACTTAAAAGCTTCCTATGAGGGAGATATGACAGCCCGCGAGAATATGCACTATGCACAGTGTCTTGCAGGAATGTCTTTTTCCAATGCTCTTTTGGGAATCGTGCACTCTCTGGCTCATAAGACCGGAGCTGTATTTGACACCGGACATATCACACACGGATGTGCAAATGCCATTTATCTGCCATATGTGATCCAGTTCAACGCAAAGGTTTGTGAGGAGCGCTATGCGGCTATCGCAAGGAGAATCGGACTTCCTGGAAATTCCGATAAGGCATTGACTCTTTCACTGATTGAGGCGATCCGTGAGATGAATAAGAAGTTAAATATTGTTTCCAATTTGAAAGATTTTGGAATCAATGAGGAAGAATTCAACCAGAAGAAGAGGATGATCGCAGAGCGCGCTGTGGCAGACGCATGTACGGGATCTAATCCTAGAGAAACTTCTGTAGATGACATGGAAAAAGTTTTAGAGTGCATCTACTATGGAAAAGATGTAACATTTTAAAGAAAATATTCAGAACATAATGGCGTTTGTAGCATATGGTTTATTCATCCATATTCTATGGAAAGTAAAGCCGATGTTTAAACAACTCTTTCATATTATCTGTATCAGTTAAGGAATAGTCATTAGCTAATTTATAATTTCATATCCATAAACATAAAGCAGTTGGTCTTAGGATTGACTGCTTTTTTTACCTAAAATCCAGATTGGAGTGATGTGGTGAACGATATTTTTAATGATATGCAAGTAGAAGTCGGCTGTGAAAAATTGTTGCTGCTGACGGCGTATTTCTCTTTAAGGGACAGTCTGAAAATGGCTGTCCTTTTCCCATTTATAGACTTACGAAAGAACTGGAAAAAGATTAAAAGCTATTCGGGTATCTGGAATGTAGAAAAAGTCTTGTATATGTAAGTTCACTCCAGAGGGGTACCGTATCATAGAATATTTTCCGAAAAAAATATGTTTTGAAATATTGAGCCTAAACATATAAAATATTCCACATAGGAGATGATAATAAAATGAAACTTAGAAAAAACTATACATGCCCATTAGAACTTGTTCATGATATGATAAAGGGAAAATGGAAAACGATAATTATTTTTCAACTTAGAAATGGAAAATGTTCTTTTTCTGAACTCTATCACAGTATAGCAGGAATAACTCAAAAAATGCTATTGGAACAACTGCGTGAATTGAAACACTTTGGCTTAATTGATAAAAAAACATATGATGGATATCCTTTAAAAGTGGAATACTTTTTAACTGGGCAGGGAGAAAAGATGCTATCAGCAATTAAGATAATGCAAGAAATTGGTATAGATTACATGGTAGAGCATTGTATGACGGAGATACTTGATGAAAAAGGAATTTGTTATTAAACTCTATTATATACGAAAAAGTAAGTAATTTACTTGGGGATTATTATCCTATATCATATGATTAAGAATTAAGAAAGGATATGGGAATATGAAAAAAGCATTACTTATTATTGATGTGCAAAATGATTATTTTCCTAATGGAAAGTGCCAGTTGTATAAACCAGAGGTAGCGTTGAATGCAATAAAAGATTTATTGAAAGATTTTAGAAAACAAGACCTGCCAGTTATTTACATTCGCCATGAGTCTATAAATGGAACATTTTTTAATCCAAATACAGATGGTGTACAAATTCATAATGATATTAAACCATTAGATACAGAAACAGTTATTGTTAAGCATTATCCAAATAGTTTTTATGAAACGAATTTGCAAAACAAACTGGTGGAGAATGGGGTCACGGAATTGGTCGTTTGTGGAATGATGACACATATGTGTATTGACACAACTATAAGAGCTGCCAAAGACTATGGCTATAAACTTACACTAATATCAGATGGTTGTGCAACCAAGGAATTAGAATGGAATGGAGACTATATCCCAGCAGATACTGTCCAAAGCATATTTATGGCTTCTTTAAATCAGAAATTTGCTAATGTTATTACAAGTACAGATTATTTGTTTTACCAATATGACTTATAGGAGTTGATGTCCAATGAAATTAAGAGATGAATATACATGCCCTTTGGAATTAGTTCATGATATGATAAAGGGAAAATGGAAGCCAATTATTTTATGGCGTTTACGATTAGGGGCTACTTCTTTGTCTAAATTAGAGAGTGATATTGATGGAATTACACAAAAAATGCTTTTGGAACATTTAAAGGAACTTGTAGATTATGGATTTGTTGATAAAAAAACATTTGCTGGTTATCCACTTCATGTTGAGTATTTTTTGACAGAAGATATGGGGAATCAAATACTAGAAGCATTACGAATTATGCAACATATAGGGATTGAATATTTAAAGAAAAATGGAAAAGAAAATGAATTAACTGAGAAACACGTTATACCAGACTGATACCTACAAAAAAGTGGGTAATTTACGTTTTATTTCCCCCTTGTTATCATATATCTTAAATTAAATGATATACAAGGAGGAGAATTTATGTATATTTCAAGTGTAGGAATCTCTAATGGAATTATTGAAAAAAAATATGGTGGATATGGTACGAATTTTAATGAAAATAATATTCCAACGTATTCATTGCCTTTTAAAATTGAAGAAGCTCCCAAAAATACGATATCTTTTGCTTTTATACTTGAAGATAAGGACGCATATGCTGTTACTGGCTTTCAATGGATACATTGGTTGGGAGCAAATTTACTTCGCAATGAATTAAAAGAAAACGAAAGTCAGACGGCTGCAGACTTTATACAAGGAGCCAATAGTTGGATAAGTATACAAGGAAACCAACAGAGCAGAAAACAATCCAGTTATTATGGGGGGATGACACCACCAGATAAATCACATACATATGAACTCCATGTGTTTGCGTTGGATAAAAAATTATGTATAGAAAATGGTTTTTACCTAAACGAATTATGGAAACAGATGGACGGACATATTATTGAAGAAGCTGTTTTAAAAGGAATATATGAAAAAGTTCCCTTTTAAAATAGGGTTGAGAATTATGAAAATAATGTGCTTTGTGGCTATAGGTGTATCAACAATGTTTGCTGTTCAAATTTATACTCTTTTGCAAACATATTAGATGTATTTATACAACATACATAATCAGGGCCGGGACAGTTGATGTCCCGGCTGTTTCTTTTTGTCATTGAATGGAGAAATTATCCTGTAAAATATTCTGATAATTATAAAAATATATATAAATATTCAAATAATCAGATAACTTAAGAAAAAAACGCTTTACAAGACGAATATATTTTTGTATGATAGATTCCAACGTAGGAATTCTACAAAAAATAACATTTCCAAACTGCTGAATGAAAGGAAGAGATTTATGACGATCAAAAGAGACAACACACCCGGGCTATACGATTCCAGCTTTGAGCATGACAACTGCGGGATCGGTGCCTGTGTCAATATTAAGGGAATCAAAAGTCATACCACGGTCGATAACGCATTAAAGATTGTTGAGACCCTGGAACACCGGGCAGGAAAAGATGCGGCCGGGGAGACCGGAGACGGTGTCGGCATTATGCTCCAGATTTCCCACAAATTTTTTGAAAAGGCATGTAAAGAGTCTGGTATTGGAATCGGGGGAGAGAGAGAATACGGAGTCGGCATGTTTTTCTTTCCAAATGACGAGCTGAAAGTACAGCAGGCCAAAAAGATGTTTGAGATCATCGTGGAAAAGGAAGGCATGAAGTTCCTCGGATGGAGGGAAGTGCCGACCGACAGCACGGTTTTGGGCAAAAAAGCCATTGAATGTATGCCGAAGATTCTCCAGGCATTTATCGAAAAGCCGGAGGATGCAGAGAAAGGACTGGAATTTGACCGCAGGCTGTACATTGTCCGGAAAGTATTTGAACAGAGCAACGAAGAGACCTTTGTGATTTCCCTGTCCAGCAGGACGATCGTATATAAGGGAATGTTCCTTGTGGGACAGCTCAGAACATTTTTTAAAGACCTTCAGGACCCAAACTACGAATCTGCCATTGCCCTTGTTCATTCCCGTTTTAGTACGAATACGACTCCGAGCTGGGAGAAAGCGCATCCGTACCGGTTCATCGTACATAACGGTGAGATCAACACGATCCGCGGAAATGCAGATAAGATGCTGGCAAGGGAAGAAAATATGGAATCCAAGTACCTGAAAGGCCAGATGCATAAGGTGATCCCGGTGGTCAATCCGAACGGGTCCGACTCTGCACGGCTTGACAATACCCTGGAATTCCTTGTGATGAGCGGAATGGCCCTGCCGCACGCGATCATGATCACGATACCGGAACCGTGGGAAAACAATAAGGTCATAAGTCAGAAGAAAAGGGATTTTTACCAGTATTATGCGACGATGATGGAGCCGTGGGACGGACCGGCCTCTATTCTTTTCACCGACGGAGACCAGGTGGGAGCTGTGCTCGACCGAAACGGCCTGCGTCCTTCCAGGTATTATATTACAGATGACGACCAGCTGATCCTGTCCTCCGAGATCGGAGTTTTGGACATTGACCCTACCAAGATCCTCGTGAAAGAACGACTGCGTCCCGGGAAGATGCTCCTGGTGGATACGGTCAAAGGAGAAGTCATTGACGACGATGTGGTCAAAGAATCTTATGCGGGAAAAGAGCCGTACGGAGAATGGCTTGACAGCAATCTCACAGAACTCAAAGATTTAAAGATACCAAATATTCCGGTTCCGTCTTATGAGACAGAGCAGAGAGAAAAGCTCTTAAAGGCATTCGGATATTCTTATGAGGAAGTAAAAACCGCGATTCAGCCGATGGCGTTAAACGGCTCTGAGGCGATCGCGGCCATGGGTACAGATTCCCCGCTGGCGGTTCTCTCAAAGAAGCATCAGCCGCTGTTTAATTACTTTAAACAGCTGTTTGCACAGGTAACCAATCCGCCGATCGACGCGATCAGGGAAGAACTTGTGACTTCTACCACGATTTATGTCGGAAAAGACGGAAATATTCTGGAAGAGAAACCGGAGAACTGCCAGGTGCTGAAAGTCCACAATCCGATTCTCACGGACACAGATCTGCTGAAGATCAAGAATATGAAGACAGAAGGCTTCCAGGTTGCGGAGCTTCCGATCATTTATTATAAAAATACATCCCTTGAAAAGGCGCTGGACCGCCTGTTTGTGGAAGCAGACCGTGCTTACAGGGACGGAGCAAATATCATTATCCTGTCTGACAGGGGAGTGGATGAAAACCATGTGGCGATTCCGTCTCTGCTTGCGGTATCGGCCATGCACCAGCATCTGATTAAGACAAAGAAACGGACTTCCGTAGCTCTGATCCTGGAGAGCGGAGAGCCGAGAGAAGTCCATCATTTTGCCACGCTGCTTGGCTACGGAGCCTGTGCGGTAAATCCATATCTGGCACTGCAGGCGATTCAGAAACTGATCGACGATAACCTGCTGCACAAGGATTATTATGCGGCTGTGGAAGACTATACAAACGCAGTCCTTCACGGAATCATCAAAATTGCATCCAAGATGGGGATTTCCACGATCCAGTCATATCAGGGATCTCAGATTTTTGAGGCCATCGGTATTGATTCTAAGGTGATTGATCAGTATTTTACCAATACCGTCAGCCGTGTGGAAGGAATTACGTTAAAAGATATCGAAGAAGATGTGGACATCAGACATTCATCTGCATTTGATCCGCTGGGACTGGAAAATGACCTGATGCTGGAGAGCACAGGAAGCCACAAGTTTAGAAGCGGAAAGGAACAGCATCTTTATAATCCGCAGACGATCCATACGCTTCAGATGGCGGCGAGAACAGGAAATTACGAGACTTTTAAGAAGTATACCCATATGATCGATGAGGAATTAGAGCCCGGAAATTTAAGAGGCTTGATGGAGTTTAACTATCCTTCAAAGGGAATTCCTCTGGATAAGGTGGAAAGTGTGGATTCCATTGTAAAGAGATTTAAGACAGGAGCCATGTCTTACGGTTCCATCTCAGGAGAGGCTCATGAGACTCTTGCCATTGCCATGAATATGCTGGGCGGCAAGTCCAACAGCGGAGAGGGCGGAGAACGCCCGGAACGGCTGACGGTGGGAAGAGACGGAAAGAACCGCTGTTCTGCCATCAAACAGGTAGCATCCGGAAGGTTCGGTGTGACCAGCGAGTACCTTGTAAGTGCAAAAGAAATCCAGATCAAGATGGCCCAGGGAGCAAAACCTGGAGAAGGGGGGCACCTCCCCGGAAAGAAGGTTTACCCGTGGATTGCAAAGACCCGTCATTCAACGGCGGGAGTGGGGCTGATTTCGCCTCCGCCCCATCACGATATTTATTCGATTGAGGACTTGGCACAGCTGATCTATGACTGCAAAAATGCCAACAGAGACGCAAGGATTTCAGTGAAGCTTGTTTCCGAAGCGGGAGTCGGTACGGTGGCATCCGGTGTCGCAAAGGCCGGTGCCCAGGTTATTCTGATCTCCGGTTATGACGGAGGTACGGGAGCCGCACCGAGGAACTCTATTTACAACGCGGGACTTCCGTGGGAACTGGGGCTTGCTGAGGCGCACCAGAACCTGATCATGAACGATTTAAGGAACAAGGTTGTACTGGAAACCGATGGAAAGCTTATGAGCGGACGGGATGTGGCCATTGCCGCCATGCTCGGTGCAGAGGAGTTCGGATTTGCGACGGCGCCGCTTGTGACGCTGGGATGTGTGATGATGCGTGTCTGCAATCTGGATACCTGCCCGGTGGGTGTTGCGACACAGAATCCGGAACTCCGCAAACGTTTTGCCGGAAAACCGGAATATGTGGTCAACTTCATGCGGTTTATAGCACAGGAGCTGAGAGAATATATGGCGAAGCTGGGCGTGGCCACCATCGATGAGCTGGTTGGACGCACCGATCTGTTAAAGCCGACAAAAGAGACACAAGACAGACACATTGATCTGTCAAGAATCCTTGATACTTCCTATGCCAAGGCAGAAAAGATTGATTATACCCATAAAAAAGTCTATGATTTTAAGCTGGATAAAGTAGCGGATGAGACGGTTCTCCTGAAACAATTAAAACCTGCACTTGAGAAAAAGCAGAGAAAGAGCATCGAGCTGGATGTCACAAACATCGACCGTACCTTTGGAACGATCTTCGGTTCCGAGATTACGAAGCGATGGGGAGAAAACACGCTGCCTGATGATATGTATACTGTAAAATGCAGCGGTGCAGGAGGGCAGAGCTTCGGGGCGTTTATTCCGAAAGGCCTCACGCTGGAGCTTGTCGGGGACAGCAACGACTACTTCGGAAAAGGACTGTCCGGAGGAAAGCTGGTAGTATATCCGCCGGCCGGCATCAAGTTTAAACCGGAAGAAAACATCATTGTCGGAAATGTGGCACTCTACGGGGCTACCAGCGGCAAAGCATTTATCAACGGAGTTGCGGGAGAGCGGTTCTGTGTCAGAAATTCCGGTGCTGCTGCCGTAGTGGAAGGCGTGGGTGATCACGGATGTGAATATATGACCGGAGGCCGTGTCTTAGTCCTGGGTGAGACAGGAAAGAATTTTGCGGCGGGTATGAGCGGAGGCATCGCTTACGTCTTAGATGAGGACAGTTCCCTTTATATGAATGTCAACAAGGAGATGGTGACCATCGAAACGATCACCTCCAAATACGACGTACTTGAAGTCAAAGAAATGCTGAAAGAACATGTGGCTTATACCAACTCCGAAAAAGGAAAGAAAATCCTTAGAAACTTTGAGGAATTTCTGCCGAAGTTTAAAAAGATCATGCCGGTAGACTATAAACGGATGCTGAACCTGATCGTACAGATGGAAGAGCGGGGACTCAGCAGTGAGCAGGCGCAGATCGAAGCATTTTATGAGAACGCTAAGTAGGAGGACAGACCAATGGGAAAACCAACCGGATTTATAGATTACGAGAGAAAAGACGCAAGGGCGGAGGAGCCTAAAGAGAGAATCAAACACTATAATGAATTCCATATTCCCCTCCCGACCGAAGAACAGCAGAGACAGGGAGCCAGATGCATGGACTGCGGCGTACCGTTTTGCCAGTCAGGACTGATGCTCGGCGGTATGGCGTCCGGGTGTCCGTTAAATAACCTGGTGCCGGAGTGGAACGACCTGATTTATACCGGAAACTGGGAACAGGCATTTGAGAGGCTGAAAAAAACCAATCCGTTTCCGGAGTTTACAGGCAGGGTCTGCCCTGCCCTGTGTGAGGCGGCCTGTACCTGCGGCCTCAACGGTGAACCTGTCTGCTCCAAGCAGAATGAGCTGAGCATTATTGAATACGGTTATGCCAACGGACTTGCGGATGCAAAACCGCCAAAGAGCCGGACCGGGAAAAAGGTCGCTGTTATCGGTTCCGGACCCGCCGGGCTTTCGGCGGCCAACTCGCTGAACAAGAGAGGACATCAGGTTACAGTCTATGAACGTTCCGACAGGGTCGGCGGACTGATGATGTATGGGATTCCAAACATGAAGCTGGAAAAGCAGATCGTGGACCGGAAGATAAAAATCATGGAAGAAGAAGGCATTTTATTTAAGACGAATGCAGATGTGGGAAGAGATATCAAGACGGAACAGCTGAAAAAAGAATATGACAGCATTATCCTGGCATGCGGTTCCTCCCATCCGAGAGACATCGAAGTTCCGGGAAGGGATGCCAAAAACATTTATTTTGCCGTAGACTTCCTGAAATCCACCACGAAAGCCCTGCTGGACAGCGGACTGAAAGACAATACTTATATCAGTGCCAAGGGAAAGAATGTCATGGTCATCGGAGGAGGCGACACGGGAAATGACTGCGTGGGTACTTCTGTCCGCCACGGAGCCAAGAGTGTCATCCAGCTGGAAATGATGCCGAAGCTCCCGGATGAGCGCGCAGAGAATAATCCGTGGCCGGAGTGGCCGAGAGTCTGCAAGACAGACTACGGCCAGGAGGAAGCCATCGCCGTATTTGGTCATGATCCGAGAACCTATCAGACGACCGTAAAAGAATTTAAGAAAAACAAAAAGGGTGAGGTATCGAAAGCCGTTATCATAAAGCTTGAGAGCAAAAAGGATGAGAAAACCGGCCGGATGACAATGGCAGAGGTGCCGGGGACAGAGAAAGAAATTCCAGTGGATCTTGTGCTGATCGCTGCCGGATTCCTCGGAAGTGAATCCTATGTGACCGATGCATTTGGTGTGAAGGTAAATGAACGCACCAATGTAGCCACAGAGCCGGATTCTTTCCGCACCAACGTTAAAAACGTGTTTACCGCGGGAGATATGCACCGGGGCCAGTCATTGGTCGTGTGGGCAATCCGCGAAGGACGGGAAGCAGCGAGAGAAGTGGACCTTCAGATGATGGGATACACAAACCTGTAATATGTTTACATTTCCGGAGACGAAGCCAGTTTGGTTTTGTCTCTGGTTTTTTTCGCATTTTTTCCGTATAATAAAAAGAAAACTTAATGGGAAGGACGGATCAGCGAGTTGAAAGAATATAAGGAACTGTTTTTAACCTTTTTTAAGATGGGTGCATTCACATTCGGCGGAGGCTATGCCATGCTCCCGATGATCGAACGGGAGGTTGTCCGGAACAAAGGCTGGGCGACGAGTGAAGAAGTCATGGATTATTTTGCGGTAGGGCAGTGTACGCCCGGAGTCATCGCTGTCAATACCTCCACGTTTATCGGATACAAACTGAAGGGAATCAGAGGAGGCATCACGGCTACTTTAGGATTTACGGCGCCCTCGCTGATCATTATCATGATCATAGCGGCATTTATGACCAATTTCAGTGAACTGAAAGCGGTGCAGAGTGCGTTCTGGGGCATCCGGGTCTGTGTCTGCGTTCTGATGATCAACAGTATCAGGAAAATGGTAAAAGGCGGAGTCGTGGACTGGCTCACCGGCATGATATTTGCGGCCACATTTTTCGGCATGGTCTTTGTCATGAATAATCCTGTGATCTATGTGATCATCGGCGCTGTTTTAGGTCTTTTGCTCTGCGGGAAAGTGCGGAAAGGAGGAGACAGAAAATGATCCTTTTGAAGCTGTTTATTGAATTTTTTAAGACCGGACTGTTTGCGCTTGGGGGCGGGCTTGCCACGCTGCCGTTTCTATACAGCATGGCGGACCGTTTTCACTGGTTTACCCACGCAGATATTGTAAATATGCTGGCAATTTCCGAATCCACGCCGGGAGCCATCGGCGTCAACATGTCGACTTATTCGGGATTTCATATTGCAGGTATCCCCGGAAGCCTGATCGCCACATTCGGCCTTGTGCTGCCGTCGGTGGTCATTATTATCCTCGTTGCCAGAGTATTGGAAAGTTTTAAAAACAACCGTCATGTGGAGGCGGGATTTTACGGCATCCGTCCGGTGGTGGCCGGATTAATCTGCGCGGCGACTCTGTCTGTGTTTCAGGTGGCGTTTTTAAAAGACGGGGAACTTCATCTTCAAAAAATAGTTTCTTCCATTGACTTTAAATCTGTGATTCTTTTTGTTATATTATATATAATAAATAAAGTAGCAGAGAAACGGGGAAAATCCATACATCCGATTTTTCTGATCGTGCTGTCGGGATGTATCGGGATTGCTGTGCTGGGAGTTTGATTATGCATATTTTAGGACACTTTAAGACAATTACAAAACATAAAATCCTTGTGGCCAAAGGCTGTTTTAAGGTGGGACTTTACTGCCAGGGTATCATGCACGATATGTCAAAGTATTCTCCGACGGAATTTATTCCGGGGGCGAAATACTACCAGGGAAATCAAAGCCCTAACAACATCGAACGAAGGAAATACGGGATATCCAGGGCATGGCTGCACCATAAAGGAAGGAACAGGCATCATTTTGAGTATTGGATCGATTACAGCCTGAATCCTGACGCCAAGGGTCTGGTTGGCATGAAAATTCCCAAAAAATATATGGCGGAGATGTTAGTGGACAGAATTAGTGCCGGAAAAATCTACAAGAAAAATGATTTCACAAAGGAGAGTCCGCTGGAGTATTTTAATAATGGGATCGGAGCATCTATTATGCACGAGGCATCTAAGGATTATCTGATGATGCTTTTAACGATGTATGCTGAAAAGGGAGAAAAGGAGACATTTCGCTATTTGAAAAGAGATTTAAAAGAGGACATCAGCGGTTATGACCGCATTTCTCCTTTTGAGAAAACAGGTCCTGTGGCGATTGGCTAGAATTTCATGTATGTACTTCTTGAAACTCTCACATACTTCATGTATAATAACTTGTAAAGAAACGGAATAAACGGCCTGGGGTGTTCGATAACGCCTGCTATTTTGAACCTACAACTATTTGAACGGGATTCCGAATATCCGGCTGGATACCAAGCCACAATACGGTGGAAGGTAGAAGGCAGGATGAGGAAACCCACCTAGCTGTGGCTAGGAGTCAAAATTGCGGGGAACGGCATCTTGGGCATAACAAAAGATAAGTTGAAGAGACTGTTGGCTGAGCCGGCAGTCTCTTTTCGTCTGCCTATATATTACAAAATTATTGCAGCACAGGCAGGAGAACATAATTGTGCTATTGGAAGTGCGTGTGCCAGTTGGTGTGTCGGAAAAGGGTATACAAAAAATATCCGGATTTCTGGAGGAATCGTGACAGCAAGCGGAGGTGTCAGCTGTGCAGGGATCGGGAGCGGATCCTGGACTCCGACAGATGGTATATATATTACAGGAGGGAATGTTTATGCCAGTGGAGGAACCAATGCAGCGGGAATAGGATCCGGGGGACATACCGGAGCTGAAGATGGCACATATGGTGCAAATGTTAATGTGTCTAATGTTGTTATCAGCGGAGGAGATACTGTTGTTACAGCGTTGGGTGATAAGAGCACCAATATGCCGGGCATAGGCTGCGGAACGCCTCCGGACAATAAACCACAAGGAACTATAACAAATGTCATAGCCAGTCCGGATACCGGTTTTCAAGGGTACATACAGGATGGTACCTCAGAAACAGATTATAATTTTACAAAACATATGCCTTTTCCTTCAGCTTCTCCAATTTCTGTAGAAAAGTTTTATACGAAAATATATTTCGGTCCATTCAGAGATGAAAATACCATTGCGAATGACACAAAAGAACAGATTGGAGCTAATAATATTATCAGTAAAACTGGCGGAGCTGGCTTTAGTGAAAGCCAGCTGAAGGAGCTTGCCAAGGTCAATGGAAAGCGTGAGAACGGAACAAGCTTCATTGAAGGAGAACTGACTTTTACAGATGCCAGACAAATACAGAATATTAATCAGGCAAAAACTTCTGGGAAAATTGGAAATTTTCCATTGACGTTTAGAACACCAAATGGAACAAAGGTTACGGTGACCATCTTTCTAAGAGGTAATGGAACAGATTCCGCAGAATTTGAACCCAATAATTCAATTCCAACCATTGGAGCTAATGACTTTGAAACCAATACAGGAGGGGATCCTTTTACAGAAGAACAGCTGAAAAAATTAGGGGAAGTAAAAGGAAAAGATAAAGAGGGGAATACGATTTCACTCGACGATTTTACAGTAGATTTGGATCAGTTTCAAAAAATTAATGAAGCAAAAACCTCTGGAAAGACAGGCATATTTGATCTGTCTTATACATCCAAAGATGGAAAACAAGTGACAGTCAAAGTTTCTCTGGTCGGATATGATGAAATTACGGAAGATACAGACACTGGAGAAACGATCAAAGGAATGAATATCATTTCCAAAACCGGAGGAAAAGGATTTACGGAGAAACAGCTTAGAGAGTTGTCCAGAGTAAAGGCATTTGATGAAAATGGACAAGAAGTGCCGGCAGTAGATATTCTTTTTTCAGATCAGGATCAGCTGACAGCTATAAATAAAGCAAAAACCACCGGGGAAATTGGAAATTTTCCATTAACGTTTCAAACACTAAGTGGTACAGAAGTAACGGTGACCGTATTTTTAAGAAACCATGGAACAGATACATCTGAGATAGGTTCAGAAAATTCAATATCAACTATTGGAGCCAATGATTTTGAGAAAGATACAGGCGGAGATCCTTTTACCGAAGAACAGCTAAAAAAATATGGGGAAGTGAAAGGAAAAGACACAGAAGGAAATACGATATTACCGGATGATTTTACAGTAGATCTGGAGCAATTCCGGAAAATTAATCAAGTGAAGACTTCTGGAAAGTCCGGCGTATTTGATCTGACCTATTTCGCTAACGATGGGAGTGCAGTGACGGTCAAGGTATCTTTAGTTAAATATGATGAGACTTCGGAGGCTCCGGATCAAGCCGAGAGTATGAAAGGAATGGATATCATCAGTAAAACAGGAGGAGAAGGATTTACGGAAAGTCAGCTGAAAGAGTTGTCCAGAGTCAAGGTATTTGACGAAAGCGGGAAAGAGCTGACAGCAGAAGAAATCGTTTTCTCAGACCCGGATCAGCTAACATCATTAAATAAAGCAAAAACAGCCGGGGAAACCGGAAATTTTTCATTGACTTTTCAAACTGCAAAGGGAACAGAAATTACTATTACAGTTCATCTAAGAGATCATGGGACAGATGGAGCTAAGAACCCGGAACCCGGAAAATTTGATGCCTCCATCGCTGCCAACAATGCGGTTCATAAAACTGGGGGTACTGCTTTTACCAAGGAAGATCTGATTAAACTTTGTGAAGCAAAAGGAAAAGATGAAACAAGGAGTGATGCAGAACTTAATATTAAAAATGAAGAGATGAACAAACTAAACGCTGCAAAACAAAAAGGAAGAACCGGAACATTCGATTTGACATTTTTTATTTCGGGAGGGAAAGAAGTAAGCGTTGTGGTTACCTAAACAGGTGAACATAAGGTGAGTTTTAACCCAAACGGAGGAGATTTTACCCCGAAAACTCAGACTGTTCCGGGCGGTAAATGTGCAGTAGAACCGAAAGAGCCGAAACGAAAAAGTTATATATTTGAAGGCTGGTACTATAAGGATGAGAATGGAAAAGAACAAAAATGGGATTTTGAGACGCCGGTTCACGCAGATATCTCTTTAAAAGCGGCCTGGAAGAAAGATGCTGGAGAAGTAAATGGTACTGCACAGAAGGAGAACAATAAAATCAAGAAAAAAGAAACAGGAGATTATTCGTAGGAAGGAGAGGAAATACTGGAAAATAATAAAAATGGAGAAGTGATCACAGAAAGCGGAAGCAGCAAAGAATCCACTGCTAAAACCGGTGACACTGCAGACTTCTCCATGGCCTTTGTGATGCTGGCGGCAGGCGGAGGAATACTAACTTTATTGTTACATAAAAATAGAAAGAACAAATAACAAAACAAGGACTTTTGCACTCTTATTTTAACAATGTGCAAAAGTCCTTGTTCTATTTGACAGACAAACTGGAAGAATTGACAGAAAAAAACGGATAAGTCTCCCTGCGCACATGATCCAGATAAACATGGCCGATTGGAACGGGAGTTTCGTGGCCTGTCAGGAAGATATTTTCTCTGTCCGCATCTGAAATATAGGAGAGGTTTACGATGTAAGAACGGTGGACACGGATAAAACCTTTGTTTTTCACAGACTGTTCTATAATATTGAGTTTAGAATAGAATTCAAAACTCTGGTCTTTAAAATGTACAACTACGAGCCGCCCGAGAGTCTCAAAATGAGAAATATCGGAAAGCTGAATGCACTGGAACGTGGTCCGGTTTTTACAGACGATATACGGCTTCTTTTTCTGCTTGAAGACCGAGTAGGCGTTGAGAAAAACAGATTCACCCCTGATAAAGTTCAGCTTTGACTTGATGATGTAATTGAAAGGGTAAGCGGCAAAACAGTCACTGGCACATTCCGTGCGGACTCCGAGAAAAATCACAAGTCCCAACGGATCATGCTCGTGAATATGGAGAACCGTGTCAATCCCGCTAATGTCTTTCAGTCCGGCTTCAACAAAATAAAGATCAAAAAAGTGGTTTGGGTTCTCCATGTAAGCAAGAAGCTCCCTGCCCGAAGAAAATGCCCGGATACTGACAGGGATCTGATGTCTCTCGGCGATCAGCTCAAAAAGTTCTATGTATTTTTGCAGTGTCGCAGGAGTATCATCACAAAAGCAGATTGAAAACATAATATCACCTTCTTAATTCTTATAGGGTGTAGATTTTAAGCTGTGACAACATTTTTCGTACCTGACTTAAATATGTGGTTCCTATGGGCAGAGTAAATCCATTCGTCAGCCGTACCGTGCGGTCAGTAATCTGGTCAATATGGCGCATATTTATAAGGAAAGACCTGTGAATGCGCAGAAATCCTTTCGGTGTTAATTCTTTTTCCAGCCTGGACATGGACATATAGAATGAAAAGCTGGTGTTGCTGTGGTATACAGTTGTAATTCTCTGAAAGATTTCAAAGTAGTAAATATCACTCAGAGGTATGTAATGTTCATCCGCGCCGCTGCCGCACTGAAACAGGTTGTTCCGCCTCTTTTCAGCCAGTGAGAGCGCTTTTAAATATACTGGTTCAAACTGTTCCAGAGTCAGATATTTGAGATAGAAAAAGTAAAAAGGAAACGTCGGGAAAGTATTTGCAGCCAGCTGTTTATTGGCAGAGATAAAAATGAGCAGGGCATGACAGCAAAGCTTGCGGAGACTTTTCGCTGCTTCGAGACCTGTAATCTCATCGTCCTTGCTTTTGGATATTCTCAGGAAAATAATATCCGCCCGTTCCGGGTGAGATGACAGATCAAATACTAATTCGTCTTTATTTGTATATTTAAATATATGAATGTTATAGTGGTGCTCTGAGGCGATGTCTTTTAATGTTTTTATATGATCTTCGGATGAGTTCCGATTATTATTAAAAGTGTAAATGTTCATTGGCATATATTCTCCATTTCGCATTTTGTACATCTTTATTTTACCATGGAAAAAGTTAGAAGCACAACAAGAAACCGAATCTTTTTAAATATGTCTGGATATCTGTTTTTATTTTCGGTATAATTATTTAATATCTTTTAAAAGGAGCTGTATCATATGAAATTTTATAATAAAAACACGCAGGGTTTCTTTGGTCTTGTGGCGTTTGGAGTACTTCTTTATTTGGGTGTCAGCAATATAAGCTACATATTGAAGGCATTCTCCTATTTAGTCTCAGTAATCTTCCCGTTTATTATCGGGGGTTGTATGGCGTTTATTATTAATGTGCCGATGAGATTTTTTGAAACGAAACTGTTTTCGAAGGTGAAAAAAGGAAAGCGGGCACTGAGCCTGATTCTGGCCATTTTATGTATTATTGGCGTCCTGGCGCTGATCAGTTTTCTCATTCTTCCGGAGCTTGCCAATACGCTTTACAGCCTGGCATCCAGCATCCCCGGATTTGTGAACGAAATCAAAGATTTCTTACAGAATGTTTCCGACAATCCTCTGCTCACTAAACAGAATCTTATGAAGATCGATTTGGATTGGAATAAGATCAGTACAGAACTGATGGGATTCTTCCAGACCAGCGCCAGCAATATTCTGGGCTCTACGGTATCTGTCATCAGTTCGGCAGTTCAGACAGTAGTGACGTTTTTGCTCGGCACGGTTTTTGCAGTTAATGCACTGCTGAAAAAGGAGAAACTGGTACTTCAGACGAAGAAACTTTTATACTCTTATCTGAAAGAATCCTATGCGGACCGTATCGTATACATTGGAAATATGTGCAATCAGGCATTCTCAAGCTTTTTGTCCGGCCAGTGTACGGAAGCCGTGATTCTGGGCACGATCATTTTTATCAGCATGAATATTCTCCGCCTGCCGTATGCCATGCTGATCGCCATGTTTATCGGCGTGACTTCACTGATTCCTATTTTGGGAGGATTCATCGGAAGCACTTTGGGGGCGATTTTGATTTTTATGGTAAGTCCGTTTAAGATGGTTATTTTTGTTATTATGTTTGTCGTTGTGCAGCAAATCGAGGGAAATCTTATTTATCCACATGTGGTGGGGAATTCCGTAGGTCTTCCTGCTATCTGGGTATTAGTTGCGGTGACCGTCGGCGGCAATCTGGCCGGAGTAGCCGGAATGTTTATCAGTATCCCGGCCTGTTCCGTTATTTATGCACTTTTAAGGAACGCAGCCAACGAAAGACTGAGGAAAAAAGGACTGCTTGAGAAAGTTCAGAATAAATAGTGTATATTCCGCGAAGTTTATGTCCATAATATTCCTATCTTATTTATGGAGGTGGAAGGAATGGACCGTGACGATATTATCTGTCCATGTGTCGATGTGACCGTGGGAGAAATAATGGATGCCTATGAAGACGGTGCCACAACAGTGGACGCAGTCAAAGACGCAACCGGCGCAGGAAGCATCTGCGGGGCTTGTCTTGACAATATTGAAGAATTACTTACAGAATTAAAATCCAAATAAAACCAGGCGGGCAAGCCCGCTTCAACTCCCCAAGTCCCTCAATTTTTGAGGGACTTGACTTTTTCTGTGTGAAACTCTAAAATGAAAGTAAATACTTGCATTGCAGAGAGGGATGATACATATGGATGAGACCGGTCAAAAAATTATAGATGCTGCGATGTCTCTGGTAAGGGATAAAGGATACATGGCAACGACTACAAAAGACATCGCCAATTCCGCAGGGGTGAATGAATGTACTCTGTTTCGGAAGTTTCAGAATAAGAAAAGTATCGTTATGAGCGGTATTGAGCAGGAAAAGTGGCGGGCGGATTTTACGCCGGATGTATTTCAGGATGTCCGGTGGGAACTGCGGCATGATCTGGAAATGTATATGAGAGAGTATATGAAGAGGATTACTCCTGACTTTGTGAGACTCTCCATCGGTCTGCGGGCTCCGCAGATTTATGAGGAAACAGCACCATTTATTATGAAAGTCCCCCAGACGTTCCTCTCATCGCTGATTTCTTACTTTGAACAGATGGCACAGAAAGGCAGGATTCCCAAGGCAGATTTTAAGGTTTTGGCTATGACGTTTTTTTCCAGCACGTTTGGTTATACATTTTTAAATGCGTCGTTCGAACAAAAACTTTCGGAGGTTGAGAGAGAAGACTTTATTAAAAAAACAGTTGCCGCATTCCTGTATGGAATTACGGCTGAGTAAAGGAGACGGCATTGTCTTTTGGCGGTGCCGTATAAATATAACTGATATGCAAGTGAATACTTGCTTTAAGATTCAATGGAGGAATATGATATGGAGATTACAGGAGCACAGCTGGTTGTGAAAGCATTGAAGGCGGAAAATACAGATACGTTGTTTGCGTATCCGGGAGGTCAGGCGATTGATTTATTTAACGAGCTTTATAATGAGAAGGAGATCAGAATCATCACGCCGCGCCATGAACAGGGATTAGTGCATGCGGCAGACGGATATGCCAGGGCCTCGGGAAAAACAGGAGTCTGTCTTGTGACAAGCGGACCGGGAACGACCAATCTTGTGACCGGCATTGCCACTGCAAATATAGACAGTGTTCCTCTCGTTTGTTTTACGGGCCAGGTTTCTTCAGGGCTGATCGGGCGAGAATCTTTCCAGGAAGTAAACACAGTTCAGATCATGAAAAGTATTTGTAAATATGCAGTGACTGTACGTGACAGAAGGGAACTGGGGGAAGCGGTCCGCAGCGCCTTTCAGGCAGCCCGGTCAGGAAGGCCCGGCGCGGCGGTCGTCGATCTGCCGAAGGATATTCAGCAGGAACTGGGTTCTGATTTTTATCCGCTGTGCACAGACGATAAAGCTGAAGTGCCTGTGCCGGAGGAAGTCACAGACCGTTGTCTGGAAGCGTTAAGGACAGCCCGAAAGCCTCTGTTTTTGATTGGAGGGGGTGTACATACTGCAGGAGCGGAAAAAGAAATGACCAGGCTGGCAGAGAAGACCGGGATACCGGTTGTCACGACCATCATGGGGAAAGGGGTTCTTCCCTCAGATCATCCGCTGTATATAGGAAATCTGGGTATTCACGGGAGCTTTGCGGCAAACATGGCTGTCAGCGAGTGTGATGTCCTGTTTGCCGTCGGAACCCGGTTTAATGACCGTATCACTGGAAACACGGACAGTTTTGCGGATAAGGCAGTCCTTATCCATGCAGACATAGAGCCGGATGTAATTTCGCGGAATGTACCGGCAGATATATCGGTTGCTTCGGATGCCGGGAAACTGATCCGGATTCTTCTTAAAAGAGCAAAACCGTCTGGGGCCGGGGAGTGGGTCAGCCGTCTGAACCTGTGGAAACAGCGGCATCCGGTCACTGTAAAGAAAAGCACATCTGAGGAAATCAGCGCACGGGACGTGACAGAACAGATCAATGACTTGTTTGACAGTGCCGTGATTACAACGGATGTAGGGCAAAATCAGATGTGGGCGTCACAGTTTTTACAGCTGTCGGAGAAGAAAAAAATGCTTACTTCCGGAGGCATGGGAACAATGGGATATGGTTTTCCTGCTGCCATAGGCGCTAAATTAGGAGATCCCCGGAAAGATGTCATAGCCATATGCGGAGACGGCGGATTTCAGATGAATATTCAGGAACTTGCCACGGCAGTGCTTTATGAACTCCCTATTATTATCTGCATCTTAAACAACGGTTATCTGGGCAATGTCCGCCAATGGCAGGAGATGTTTTATGAGAGGCGTTATTCTGCCACATGTACCTGCCGCAGGGAAAGCTGTATGAAAGAATGCAAAGGTCCGTCTGCACAATGTCCGTACGGTTATATCCCTGACTTTGTCCGTTTGGCACGAAGTTACGGGGCAGAGGGTATCCGGGTCCGGGAAGTGAAAGACATCAGAAGCGCTCTCCTGAAAGCCAAAGAGAGAAAAAATGTCCCCACGGTTATTGAGTTTATCATAGGCAGAGAACAGAATGTCCTTCCGATGGTATCTCCGGGGAATTCACTGGAAAATATGATCGGCGGAGAATAAGGGGAGAGATGAAAAACTTGGGTTTTCTTGTTGACATTCCATGACAGAGATGATATTATATTCAAGGTCGTCAAGACAAGCCGGCGTGTCGGAATTGGCAGACGAGACAGACTCAAAATCTGTTGTCCTTACGGGCGTATGGGTTCGAGTCCCATTGCCGGCAGAGTGATAAAAACAGCTGAATTTTTTGATTTCAGCTGTTTTTTTATTGCTTAAAAAAGCTTAATTTCTATATTTGACGGAAAGGAGTTTGACAGAAAGAGACGGATTCTTTACAATAGTCATATAACATAGTGAAAAAGTAGGAATGAGGAGGGAGCCCTTGAAAATTTCAACCAAAGGCAGATATGCGGTACGCTTATTATATGATCTGGCGCAGCACAATACGGGAGAATGGATTTCACTGAAGGATGTGTCAAAGAGACAGGGGATTTCCATAAAATATCTGGAGCAGATCGTAAGGCAGCTGAGTGTGTGCGGATATTTGAAAAGTCTGAGAGGCCCGAGGGGAGGGTATCAGCTTTCTAAAAAACCTTCGGAATATACGATCGAAGACGTTCTGGAAATAACAGAAGGCAGTATTGCCCCGGTGGCGTGTCTGGACGATGAGACCAATCAGTGCGAACGCTATTATGACTGTCCGACCATTTTTATCTGGGAAGGGCTGGATAAAGTTGTGAGGGATTATCTGGGCAGTGTGACGATACAGGATATTTTGGACCGTGCCGCTTTAAAAGGCGGGAATGATTTTATAATATAGACAGATTTGAAAGGCTTCCCGAGGTTTCGGGAAGCCTTTCAGCTTTTATCAGAATTTAATTTTCAGAAGATGCCTTTTGTGGCGTAATGCCCGTTTTCTTTCTCCAAAGGGCGCGTATCAGATACAGGAAGAACAGGACTCCCCATGAGCCTGCCTCCGCATAGGCAATGATCATGTTTCCGCATAGTCCGGCAAAAGCATAGGAAAATACAATACGGGAGAGCAGTGCGGCAATCCCTGATACACTGGAGAAGAGAACGTCTCCAATTCCTTCTATATAACCCCGGATGGACATGGCGATGCCGTATACTACATAAAACGCCGCAATTCTTTGGAAGAAATTTTTTCCGATCTCAGCCGATTCCGGACTGATTCCAAACATGGAAATCAAATATTCCCCGGTTCCCAGTACAAGCCATGTCAATAATAAGGAAACACCAATCATCATCACAGTTCCGGCGCAGACGATTTTAGAAATCTGCTCTCTTTTTCCTGCTCCGTGATTCTGTGCGACCATTGTAGATATGCCGGAGCCGAGATTGATGACCGGCAGGAGTATGATCGTATCGACGCGATAGGCTGTGGTAATGGCTGCAACAGTCTGTGTCCCGAAGCCGTTCATAAAATTTTGTAGGATAAGACCGCCGAAGGAGCTGATACAGGATTGGATCATCGGAGGTATGGCAAGATGAAGACCTTCTTTTAAAACGGCGTGATCCATAGTCCATTTTTTTATGGAGAAACACAGACAGGGATAATTTTTTACACTGTATAGAATGATGAATACAGTCATAACCATCTGAGAGATTACTGTTGCGGCTGCCGCGCCGGCAGCACCCCAGTGCATCATTCCCACAAAGATAAGATCCAGCACAACGTTTACGACAGACGAACAGAGGACAGAACCAAAAGGAGCCCGGCTGTTTCCGATGCCGCGGAGGGCCGAGGTGTAGACGTTATATACGGCAAGAAACGGTAAGCCGATCAGTATGATCTGAAGATAATTTTTTGCCATATGTATGGTTTCCGGTGTCGTATTCATGATTCGGAGCAATGGATAAGCGCCCGGAATGCCTGCTGCCGGGACAAGTAAAAAAATACACCCGAGTACAACGGTGAATACGGACAGAGTCTTTGAGATCTGATCTTTTTTTCCGCCGCCGAATTTTTGGGCAAATAAAATGGAAAGACCGAGGGTAAATCCTGTTATGGCAGTGAGGAACAGGTTAATGACCGTAGTTGTAGAACCGATGGCGGCCAGGGCGTTTTCTCCGGCTACATTTCCGACAATAAATGCATCCGCCCAGTTATAGAGCTGCTGCAGAATACCGCTTAAGATAAGCGGTATGCAGAATTTGATCAATGTAATTGCAGTTTTTTCTCTTTTCATAATTTTTTATTCATTTCTCCATAGTAGAATAAAGCGGGCCAAATGCGAAACAACATAGAATATACCAAATAAATGAATCTTTTTCAAGGAAGAGGAGACAGGTGAAATTTTGTTTTTTCAAAAAGGTATTGACATAGAAAAAGGTATTGCATATAATAATTACATACTAAACACGTAGGAAATGTAGGAATATAAAAAGGAGAAGAACTATGGCAGGAATCTATCAGAATGTGACAGAATTAATCGGAAACACCCCGTTGGTCCGTTTGAACCGTCTGGAAAAGGAATACGGAGCAGATGCAGAGATCATTGGGAAACTGGAATATTTTAATCCGGCAGGAAGCGTCAAAGACCGTGTGGCGGCACAGATGATCGAAGACGCTGAGGCGGCAGGAAAGCTGAAAGAAGGGTCCGTCATCATTGAGCCCACATCCGGAAATACAGGAATTGGACTGGCGGCGATCGCGGCATCCAGAGGATACCGCATCATTCTTACGATGCCGGAGACTATGAGCGTGGAACGGCGGAATCTGCTGAAGGCATATGGAGCGGAAGTCGTACTGACAGACGGTACGAAAGGAATGAACGGCGCTATCGCCAAGGCCGAAGAGCTGGCAAAGGAACTGGAAAACAGCTTTATTCCCGGACAGTTTGTCAATACATCTAATCCGAAGCGCCATAAGAAGACTACCGGACCTGAGATCTGGAACGATACGGAAGGAAAAGTCGATATTTTTGTATCAGGGATCGGAACCGGAGGTACGATAACCGGAACCGGAGAATATCTGAAAGAAAAAAATCCGGATATTCAGATCGTGGCAGTGGAGCCGAGCAGTTCCCCTGTACTTTCAAAAGGGCAGAGCGGACCTCATAAGATTCAGGGAATCGGGGCAGGCTTTGTTCCGGATGTACTGAATACAAAGATCTATGACGAGATTATTGCTGTCGATGATGCGGATGCCTTCGAGCTTGGAAGAGCCATCGCCAGAAAAGAAGGGATTTTAGTGGGGATTTCTTCAGGGGCCGCCCTCTGGGCCGCCATTCAGCTTGCAAAACGTCCGGAGAATAAGGGTAAGAAGATCGTTGCCCTGCTTCCGGACACAGGAGACAGATACCTTTCAACACCGATGTTTTCATAATAAACTTACGGATGGGCCTGATATGTGCTTTTATAAGTACATATCAGGTTTTTTCTATGAGTATGCGCGGCGGAAGCGGGGAAATAATATAGAAGGAGAAAAGAAGATAACATGAAGTGGACTAGACTATTTTCTTTGTGTTACAATAATGATAATTGTTTAAAAAAGGAGAATGTCCATTATGGAAAAGAAATTAATGCTGATCGACGGCCACAGCATCTTAAACCGGGCCTTTTATGCGCTGCCGGATATGACTAACAGTAAGGGCCTCCATACCAATGCGATCCTTGGATTTTTAAATATCATGTTTAAATTTCTGGATGAGGAGAAGCCGACCCATTTTGCGGTGGCTTTCGACTTGAGTGCGCCTACTTTCCGGCATGAAATGTTCAAGGAATATAAAGGAACCAGAAAACCTATGCCCGAAGAATTGAGGGAACAGGTGCCTGTGATCAAAGAGGTTTTAAAAGCCATGGATATACCGCTGATGATGGAAGAAGGCTATGAGGCAGATGATTTGCTTGGCACTATGTCTGTGATCGGAGAAAAAGAGGGTTATCAGGTTCGGATCATTTCCGGAGACAGAGATCTTCTGCAGCTGGCCACAGAAAATGTTCAGATTCGTATTCCAAAGACCAAGGGCGGCGGAAATGTAGTAGAAGATTATTTTGCAAAAGATGTCATGGAAACTTACGGTGTGACACCGAAAGAATTCATTGACATGAAGGCTTTGATGGGAGATGCTTCCGACAATATTCCGGGTATTCCCGGAATCGGAGAAAAGACTGCGTCCAAGATCATCAAAGAGTTTAAGAGTATAGAAAATGCTTATGAGCACATTGAGGAAGTGATGCCGAAGCGGGCTAAAAATAAGCTGGAGGAATTTTATGACCAGGGAGTGCTGAGCAAAGAACTGGCGACGATTAAATTAGACTGTCCGATCGAGCTTTCTTTTGAAGATGCCAAGTTCAATGATATTTTTACAGGGGAGGCTTATCAGCTTTTAAAACAGCTGGAGTTTAAGTCAGTTTTAAAGAAATTTGACGGGGAACACGGAGAAGAATTTTCGGTAAATCTCAAAAAGGTTTTTGAGCTGGATGAGGCAGATCAGATATTTTCCAGAGCAAAAAAATGTGAGGCGGCAGGGCTTGCAGTCTATCATGAGCAGGAAAATACGTTTTTTGGGCTGTGTATAGAAGGAAAAGAGACATTTCTGTTTCAGACAGAGGGCTTTCTGACCAGGGATTATCTGATGGGGCAGGCAGGAGAACTTTACCGCACCGTACCAAGAGTCAGCATGCTGAATGTAAAGGAATTTCTGGACGAGTTGTCATTGAGTGAAGATGACAAGAGCATCTTTGACGCGGCTCTGGCGGCGTATCTTATCAATCCGTTAAAGAGCACTTATGAGTACGATGATATTTCCAGAGACTATCTGGGGATCATGCTGCCTTCCAAAAAAGAACTGCTGGACAAGAGGAAAAGTATTTTTGAAGAGGGGAAACTGCTGCCGGAAGGAGAGCAGATCATCGGCTATGAGGCCTATGTGGCATGCGCGTGCATCGAGCCTTTAAGAAAAAAACTTACAGAAACCGGGATGCTTTCCCTGTATGAGGAGATAGAGATCCCGACGATGGTAGCCCTCCACGACATGGAAGTCAGGGGCATCCACGTGGACCGGAAAGCATTAAAGGAATATGGGGATCAGCTGATCGGGCGTATTGAGGAACTCAGGGAACTGATTTATAAAGAAGCCGGGGAGGAGTTCAATATCAACTCTCCGAAACAGCTTGGTGTCGTTCTGTTCGAGCATATGAAGCTGGAGGGCGGGAAGAAGACCAAGACCGGTTACTCCACCAGTGTGGATGTTCTGGAAAAGATTGAGCATTTATATCCGATTATTTCCTACATTCTTGAGTACAGACAGCTCACCAAGCTGAAATCGACGTATGCGGACGGGCTGGCTAACTATATCGGCGATGACGAAAGAATCCACGGAAAATTCAACCAAACCATCACAGCTACCGGAAGGATCAGCAGCACCGAGCCTAACTTACAGAACATTCCTGCCAGAGTGGAACTCGGCCGGGCTATCCGGAAGGTGTTTCTGCCGGAGGAAGGATATACATTCGTGGATGCGGATTACTCTCAGATCGAACTGCGGGTGCTGGCCCATCTTTCCAGAGACAAGAATCTGATCCACGCCTATGAGATGGAACAGGACATTCATGCCAGAACAGCTTCCGAAGTGTTCGGTGTGCCGATTGATCAGGTGAGCAGTATCCAGAGGCGGGACGCCAAGGCGGTCAACTTCGGGATTGTCTATGGACTCAGCGCTTTTGGCCTGAGTCAGGATTTAAAGATCACCAGGAAACAGGCACAGGAATATATCGACAAATATTTTGAGACTTATCCTAAAGTAAAAAAATACCTGAACAGGGAAGTGGAAAAAGGAAAAGAAGAAGGCTTTGTCACTACGATGTTCCAAAGAATCCGGCCGATACCGGAATTAAAGTCCAGCAATTTTATGCAGAGAAATTTTGGCGAAAGAGTAGCCATGAACTCTCCGATCCAGGGATCAGCGGCTGATATTATAAAGATCGCCATGATCCGGGTCAATATGGAACTGAAGAAAAGAAAATTAAAATCCCGGCTGATCCTGCAGATCCATGATGAACTGCTCATAGAAGCCCATGACAGCGAAGTGGAAGAAGTGAAAGGAATACTAACCAGAGAAATGATGAGTGCCGCAAAGCTCTCTGTGCCGCTGAGCATTGACATTCACACCGGAAACAGCTGGTATGAGGCAAAATAAATGAAGAAAGTCATTGGAATCACCGGAGGCGTAGGCTCCGGGAAGAGTGAAGTATTGAACATTTTAAAAAAAGAATACGGGGCCGGTCTCATCGAGGCGGACCGGGTGGCCCATGAGCTCATGGAGCCGGGAGCCGAAAGTTATGAGGCTGTTGTGAAGAAATTTGGAAACAGCATTTTAACGGATGAGGGAACGATCGACCGTGCGGCTCTGGGTGCCATTGTGTTCAGGGACAAAGAAAAACTCGCGGTTTTAAACAGCCTTACCCATCCAAATGTGGAGAGAGAGATCCTGTGCCGGATGGACAGGATGGAGAGTGATCCGGATATCCGGCTGATCGTCTACGAGGCAGCCCTGCTCACAGGGGCAGAATTTGAACAGAGATTTGACCAGCTCTGGTATGTATTTGCCAGAGAAGATCTGAGATTTCAGAGACTGAAAGAGGGAAGAGGCTACTCGGATGAGAAGACGGCTTCTATGATCAAAAGCCAGCCGGGAGAAGAAAGCTTCCGAAAAGCGGCGACGCATATCATTGATAATTCCGGGAGCCTGAATGAGACAAAACAGCAGATTGCAGAAATATTGGGAGCAGAAGTTTAAAAGTTCTGCTCTATGAATTTTTCAAATTTTTTCTCGGACAGTATTTCATTTGTAATAAAACGGCCCTGATAAAACAGGCTGAAAGCAGTAAACGGAGCAGGAGCATTTTGTGCCTGCTCCGTTGTTTGAATTTTGTGGACGGAGAGGGGCAGGCTGTGGCTCTCTGCGATTTTTTGAAGCAGAGGGACATATTTTGCAGTGTGCGGACACTGACTGCTGTAATAAATAACCATTCCATCCTCCGGAATTCTCTCCTGTTTGACACAGTCTTTGAATGCCGGGACCGGTGCGTCATCGGAGAACGGAAGATATAACAGCTCGTAAAACGGATCTGCGGTATCGGCAGTCTTAAACCCTCTGTGCTTCAAGTATCCGGGATCAGACAAAAACGGTTTCTTCTTTGCGGAGGACAGGGCTGTGAGACCGGATTTTCCTGCCTTTTTTGCATCGTCAATGCACTGGTTTAAAAGCTGGTCAGAATAACCCTGGCCTTTATACTTTCCGGAGACCCAGAGACAGTTGATGTGCATATATTGTTCGGCCAGTATGGGAATCCATGCGTGTTCGGCAGGAATATACTCGATAAATACTTTTCCGCGGACATTTAGCTTTCTGAACACCAGCCCGTCCGGAAAACGTTCCTGCATCCAGGCTTTCTTGGAAGATACGCAGGTTTCACCTTTCTTGTCGGTGATAGCGCAGCAGATGTGTTCTTGATCAATATTGCTTTGGTCTACAGCGATTATTTTTAATTCATCCATTAATAAAACTCCTTTCCTGATAGTTCCATTATAGCAGAAAAAACCTGACAGCACTGTGTCAGGTTTTTGTTCCTTATTCCAAGATAGAAGAAAGCAGTTTCTTTGAAATTGTAAATTCAGGGGCGCCCATATATCCCGGAGCAACTTCATATTTATCAAATACGATCACCAGGTCCCCGGAAGATGTTAGATAGAAATTCTGTGAGCCGGAGATTTTTTTGAATTCATCTACCGGCACATCGTCTTTTTTCGTATCGATGAAATAAGACTTGGAGGAATCTGCTTTCATCTGCTGTCTCATCTGTCTGCGGATTTCTTTGGATATGACAGCCCGGTAGTCCGCTTTCTCCTGAAACAGGCTGCCAAGCTTCATGATCCTGCCGGTCTTCTTGCTGATATTATAAATACGGCTGAAAGAATCGGAGCTTGCCTCGGAAGTCTCGGTGCGGATTCGGATAGAAAGGAAAGAGTCATTGTTCAGAAGCACTTGGTAGTCTGTCGTGACACTCTTATGTCCGCCGCCGTTCTTTCGCAGATCTTTTGAAAATTCTTTTTTTATCATATCCGTATAACGGGCCATTTCCCTGTTTAATTCTTTCTGTGTTTTTTTGTCCTTAAGACCTGTCACTTTCGGAGTCTTGATCTCTGCTTCCATGTAATTTTTCTTCTCCTCATAAGAATGGAAGGTGACCACTCTGACGATGTTTTTTAACACGGGAACCTTTGTCATGGCGTAGGCCATGTTTTGATTGGCATTTGCCGCGACGGTGATGACAAAAAGTGCTGCTGCGGCAGATATTCCAAGCTTTGCGGCAATGCCTGTGAACCGCGCTTTTTTCCTGCGGCTTTCGTTTTCAGATTTTCCTGCTTCGATTGAGCTTTTTACCTTTTGTTTCAGATCTTTCGGAATTTGAATGTCCTCATACTGCTGTTTGAGATGATCCAATTTCTTTTTTTTATTCATAATGTTCTTCTCCTTCTGCCAATTCAGTTTTTAATTTTTTGAGACTGCGGTAAAGCACTGATTTTACTGAGTTTAAGTTTTCGTTTAGTATCTCAGCGATTTCAGCAAGCTTCATGTCCTCGAAGAAACGGAGGACGATGACCTGCTTTTCCCTGGGACTCAATACATTTAATGCGTCCAGCGTATCAAAATCCTGGTAGGAATCCTCGGCACCGTATTCGTAGTCTTCGATTCCGATGACTTCCTTCTTATTTTTTCTGATCAGATCAATGGCCGTGTTGATGGTAATCCGGTAAATCCAGGTTTTCAGATACCGGGGCTTTACCGTCTGACATTTGGTGATAGCCTTGTATGCGCTTTCCTGAACGATGTCCATGGCATCGCTCTCATTATGGACATAGGTGTAGGCCATACGGTACAGGCTTTCATATTCATCGAGAATGATACCGGCTGTCAGATCTTCCATCTTCTGTGTCTTTTTCATGAATGGAACCTCCTTGTTTTGCAGCTACAAAAGTTAGACGGAGCAGGAAGAAAAATAGTTTCAAATTTTAAAGCGTGACGGAAATAGTGGCAAAAAACCTATACAATTTTTATTACCTTATGATATAATGGCAGATAGATTCGGCGCAAGTGTTTATGCGGACGAAGATGAATTGAGGTAGAAGAATGGAATTAACAAGTATTGCAAGCAGCAGCGAAGGCAACTCTATATTCGTAGGTTCAAAGGAAACCAAGCTTTTGGTGGACTGCGGCATCAGTGCCAAGAGGATTGAAAAGTCTCTGGATGAACTGGATACCAGGGCGTCTGAGCTTTCCGGCATACTGATCACCCATGAGCACTCCGACCACATCAAGGGGCTGGGAGTGATGCTGAGAAGATATGGACTTCCGGTCTTCGCCACGGCAAAGACCATCGACGCGGTTTTGGACAGCAGGTACATCGGAAAGGTAGACAAGGACTTGTTTCATCCGATTGAGGCGGATCACCCGTTTCAGCTCGACGATATCACAGTGGAGGCGTCCCATGTCTGGCATGATGCGGCAGATCCGGTCTGCTATTCCTTCTGTTCAGAAGGGTTTAAGGCCAGTATTGCCACGGATCTTGGGGACTACGATGAATATCTGGTGGAAAAAATCAGAGATTCCCATATCCTGTTTGTGGAGGCAAACCATGATGTGAATATGCTCCAGGTGGGAAGTTATCCCTATTATCTGAAGAGGCGCATACTGGGAGACCACGGACACCTGTCCAACGAACGGTGCGCCCAGCTTATAGAAGACACAGTGACAGAAAAGACCCAGAAGGTTTATCTGGGACATTTAAGTAAGGAGAACAACTTTGCCGAGCTGGCCTATGAAACCGTTAAGGTTGCATTAGAGAAGCCGGATTTTCTGATGGAAGTAGCAAAAAGAGACTGCATTTCATCCATCACAAAAGTCAGTTAAGATACATATTTTAGGAGGATTAAAAATGGATAAGACAGTAATTACAGTGGTAGGGAAAGATAATGTTGGTATTATCGCAAAGGTCTGTACCTATCTGGCCAACAATCACGTGAACATTCTGGATATTTCCCAGACGATCACAGGAGGATTTTTCAACATGATGATGGTTGTGGATTCTTCCGAGGCGACAAAAGATATCACCATATTCTCAGAGGAATTAAAACAGATCGGAGAAGAGTTAGGCGTTGTCATTCAGGCACAGAACGAAAAAATTTTTAATGTAATGCACAGGATTTAACGGGGGTCTGAAATGATAAATATTAATGAAGTAATCGAAACAAATAAGATGATTTCAGAGATGAATCTGGACGTCAGAACCATCACCATCGGGATCAGCCTGCTGGACTGTGTCGGCTCCACCCTCTCTGAAGTAAAAGAAAATATTTATAATAAAATCACAACAGTGGCGAAAGATCTTGTGAAAACCGGGAAGGATATTGAAAAGGAGTTTGGGATTCCTATCGTAAATAAAAGGATTTCCATTACTCCGATCGCACTGGTGGCGGGGAATGTCTGCAAGACTTCGGATGACTTCGTAGAGCTTGCAAAGGTG
Source organism: Anaerostipes sp. AF04-45 (assembly GCF_003461725.1). Lineage (NCBI taxonomy): Bacteria > Bacillati > Bacillota > Clostridia > Lachnospirales > Lachnospiraceae > Anaerostipes > Anaerostipes sp. AF04-45. The sequence continues at coordinate 107,070 of NZ_QTXQ01000006.1, read as the reverse complement.
CTTGACAAGGCCGCAAAGCAGGTGGGCGTCAATTTCCTCGGAGGATATTCTGCACTGGTGAGCAAAGGCATGACGAAAGCGGATGAACTGCTGATCCGTTCCATACCGAAAGCCATGGCAGAAACGGATTTTGTCTGCTCTTCTGTCAATGTCGGAAGCACAAAGACCGGCATCAACATGGACGCCGTAAAGCTGATCGGCGAGATGATCAAAGAGACTGCCGAACTGACCAAAGACAATGACTGTTTAGGATGCGGAAAGTTTGTCGTATTCTGCAACGCTCCGGATGACAATCCGTTTATGGCGGGCGCCTTCCACGGCGTGACAGAGACAGATTCCGTGATCAATGTGGGAGTCAGCGGCCCCGGCGTTGTGAAGCGTGCCATCGAGCTGGTGCACGGGGAGAATTTTGAAGTTCTCTGTGAGACTATCAAGAAGACAGCGTTTAAGATTACCCGAGTGGGACAGCTGGTTGCCAAGGAAGCATCCAAACGCCTTGGAATTCCGTTCGGCATCATCGACCTTTCCCTTGCGCCGACCCCGGCAGTGGGTGACAGCGTTGGAGAGATTTTAGAGGAGATCGGTCTGGAGTACACAGGTGCACCGGGAACTACGGCGGCTCTTGCCATGTTAAATGACCAGGTGAAGAAGGGCGGTGTCATGGCATCTTCTTACGTGGGAGGTTTAAGCGGAGCTTTTATTCCGGTCAGCGAAGACCAGAGGATGATCGATGCGGTCAATGCAGGCGCCCTGACTCTGGAGAAATTAGAGGCTATGACCTGTGTCTGCTCCGTGGGACTTGATATGATCGCTATTCCGGGAAAGACAAAAGCATCAACGATTGCGGGACTCATCGCCGATGAGATGGCTCTCGGAATGATCAACCAGAAGACTACCGCAGTCAGGATCATCCCGGCCATCGGAAAAGATGTGGGAGACCAGGTGGAATTCGGAGGTCTTTTGGGATATGCTCCGGTCATGCCGGTCAATGAATTTTCCTGTGATGATTTTATTAACCGCGGCGGAAGGATTCCTGCGCCGATCCACAGTTTTAAAAATTAGAGGTGAAGACTTTTGGGGTATTAGACCATTTAGAACCAAAAAAAGTATTTAAATATTTTGAAATCCTGACAAAGATTCCTCATGGCTCTTACAACTGTAAGGCCGTGAGTGATTTCTGCGTGGACTTTGCCAAAAAGAGAGGCCTTTTTGTGATTCAGGACGATCACTATAACGTGATCATCAAAAAGGAGGCCTCTCCTTCTTGTGCCCATAAACCTGCCCTGATCCTTCAGGGACATCTGGATATGGTATGCCAGAAGGACCAGGGCAGTCCGGTGGATTTTACAAAAGACGCGCTGGAGCTTCAGATCGACGGGGACTTTGTCTCTGCCAAGGGAACGACGCTGGGAGGAGACGACGGTATCGCGGTGGCCTACTGCCTGGCGCTCCTGGATGATGATTCGATTCTGCACCCTCCTCTGGAAGTGGTGTTTACCACAGAGGAAGAGGTGGGCATGGAGGGAGCTACAGCCCTCGACACATCGGTCCTTGAGGGAAAGTACCTTTTGAATATTGACTCGGAAGAAGAAGGAATCCTGCTGGCGGGATGTGCCGGGGGAACGACAGTCAAGGTTTCTCTCACGCTTAAATATAAAGAGATGCAGGGAAGCCTGTGCAGAGTCTCCATTACCGGTCTTTTAGGCGGGCATTCGGGAACCGAGATCGATAAAAACCGTGCGAATGCCCATATTCTGATGGGGCGGCTGCTCTGCTGCGTAAAGGGGATTCATATAAGCCGAATCTATGGGGCTTTGGAGCAGAAAGACAATGCCATTCCCAACGAGTGTTATGCAGAATTGATCTGTGAGGACAGAGAAGCGATAGAAGAGGCGGCGGCAAAGCTGCTTCAGAACTTTAAAGAGCAGGTTCAGGGTACAGATGACGGCATGGAAGTGAGACTGGAATTCTCTGAAATGGAAAAGAGGGACTGCCTGACTCAGGATGCGCAGGATGCAGTGCTTTATTTTCTTAACCATACTCCAAACGGCATTCACACGATGAGCCGGGATATCGAAGGTCTGGTGGAAAGTTCATTAAACCTGGGGATTCTTAAGATGGACGGAGAAGAAATCTCATTTTCTTTCGGTGTGCGCAGTTCGGCGCCTTTTTATAAAGAGGAGCTGGCAGGCTGCCTTGAGTCTCTGGCCCGGAAGCTTAACGGCAGTTATGAGCGGGTCAACGATTACCCTGCATGGGAATACAAGAAGGATTCGGTTTTAAGAGACGTATTTTTGAAGGCTTACCGGCAGATGTACGGAAAGGAAATGAAAGTGGAGATGATTCACGCAGGACTGGAGTGCGGCATTTTTGCATCCAGAATCGAGGGACTGGATATCGTGTCTTTCGGACCGGATATCTTTGATATTCACACGACTGGTGAGAGGCTTTCTGTTCCTTCCGTTAAAAGGACATGGGAACTGCTGTTAAAGATCATCGAAGAGTTTCCGTAAAAGCCAGAATCTATTACACGGCTGAAATTGAAAATGAACAATTTAGATAAAGGAGTAGACCAATGAGTGAAAATGTATACGATATTTTGCAGGAAAGAGGATTTATCGCTCAGACGACCCACGAGGAACTGCGCGATCTGCTTGGAAAGGAAAAAGTAACGTTCTATATCGGGTTTGACGCTACCGCAGACAGCCTTACCGCAGGACATTTCCTCACGGTCATGGCCATGATGCATATGCAGAGAGCGGGGCACAGACCGATTGCCCTTTTAGGGGGCGGAACGACGATGATCGGAGACCCTTCCGGCAAGTCTGACATGCGCAATATCATGACAAAAGAAACCATTGAACACAATGCCATGCGTTTTAAGGAGCAGCTGTCCCGGTTCATCTCATTCGACAATGACAAAGCAATCCTTGAGAACAACGCTGACTGGCTTTTAGATTTAAATTATGTAGACTTTTTAAGAGAGATCGGAGTCCATTTTTCTGTCAACAAGATGCTGACAGCTGAGTGCTACAAACAGCGCATGGAGAAGGGACTTACGTTTTTTGAATTCAACTATATGCTCATGCAGGCATATGATTTCTTAGAGTTGAACCGCAGATACGGTTGTACTCTGGAAATGGGCGGAAACGACCAGTGGAGCAATATTCTTGCGGGTGCGGATCTGATCCGCCGCAAGGAGCAGAAAAATGCGTTTGGGCTGACACTTACCCTGCTTACCAGAAGCGACGGCGTGAAGATGGGCAAAACTATGTCGGGAGCCGTCTGGCTGGACCCTGAAAAGACTTCTCCATATGAGTTTTATCAATACTGGAGAAATATCGAAGATGTGAAGGTAGAAGAGTGCCTCGGACTCTTAACGTTCCTTCCGATGGAAGAAGTGAGAAGACTTGGAGCGCTTCAGGATGCCGAGATCAATAAGGCAAAAGAAGTGCTGGCATATGAAGTGACAAAGATCGTTCATGGTGAAGAAGAGGCGAAGAAGGCACAGGCCGGAGCAAAAGCCTTGTTTGTACAGGGTGCGGCCAGTGAGGATGCGCCAGTGCATGAGTATTCCAAGGCACAGCTTGAGGAGGGACTTGATATCCTGACTCTGCTGGTAGATACGAAACTCTGTTCTACAAGATCTGATGCCAGAAGGACTGTGACCCAGGGCGGTGTATCCGTCAACGGGGAGAAAGTGACAGACTTTAAACAGGTGTTTACTTCGGCAGATTTTGACGACAAAGAACGTCTGCTCCTGAAAAAGGGAAAGAAGAAGTTCTGCCAGGTCAAAGAAGGAAATTAAAGAGAAGATTTGGAACAGGACATACAGCTGTCCTGTTCCTTTTGCTATTCTAAGGATAATGACAGGAGGTGAAGATATGGCTTCAAGCGTTGAATTCGCAGAATATGTATGCGGTCAGGCAGAGGGTGCCGGAGAGGTTTCTTACAGAAAAATGTTTGGAGAGTACGGTATTTATCTGGACGGAAAATTTATAGGTGTCGTCTGTGACAACCAATTTTTTGTCAAGATCACAAAGGCCGGAGAAGAAATCCTGCCTGAGTGTCCGAAAGAACCGCCCTATGACGGGGCAAAACCCTATTTTCTCATAGAAGAGCTGGAAGACCGGGAGCTGCTCTGCCGTTTTCTGAGAGCTTCTTTTGAAGAACTTCCGGTGCCGAAACCAAAGAAAAGATAATCAGCAGACAGCCGCTTCCACATGAAAGAGGAAGCGGCTGTCTGAGGGTTAATGGAAATTTTTTTGGATTTCATTGAGAGCTTTTTGTGTATAAGGGTCTCTCTGGTCGATGTGCTGAATGACGGACTTGATCTTTTCTGCATCCCTGGAGCCTGCTGTTTTAGAAAGGGACAGGACAAACAGCAGCAGGATGATAGAAAAAATCGTGCGAAGCTTCAGAAAAGACCAGTAGCTGGCGCTCTCTTCCGGTTCTGTGTGAAACGGATCGGAATGGGAGGCATATTTTTGATTTAATTTCAGTTTTTCCTGCTCCATGCGAAGCCTTGTTAAATCTGTCATCTCATCATCTCCTTTGTTCATTATATGAGGCATGTATGTTTCTATGACACAAAAAGTTCAAAGATTTTATAATTTCTTTATGTTTTCCATCAAACGAAAATGCTATAATGTTATCTATGACATTTTCCACATGATTTCCGTTCGGCTCTTAGAATGCCTCACTCCAATCATGTGGAAAATGGACGTAATATCTGCTGGAGCAGGCTGCTTAGAGGTGCATTTGAATGTTAAGAAAGGTGAGATGATGAGAGATAAGATTCAGAATTTTTTAAGAGGGCGTTACGGCACAGATTCTCTTTCAAAATTTTTGCTGATTTTGGCTTTGGCGGGGATGTTTCTTCCTATTTTTATAAAGAAGGCGTTTGTGTTTTATTATGCGGGACTTCTTTTGCTGATCTATTCCTATTTCAGGATTTTTTCCAGGAATATTGCGAAGAGATCGGCTGAAAATGCGGCATTCCTCAGGAAGACCAGCAAGATTACCGGGTTTTTCAGGAAGAAGAAGCTTCATTTTGAACAGCGGAAAACGAACAAGTTTTTCCGGTGTCCGGGCTGCGGTCAGGATATCAGAGTGCCGAAGGGTAAGGGGAATATCGTGATCACCTGTCCGAAATGCCGGAAAGAATTCCAGGCGAGATCGTAAAAGGAGGTTTGCATGTTTGGATATTTGATTGTCAATAAGCCTGAGATGAAGATCAAAGATTATGAACGGTACCGTGCCTATTACTGCGGACTGTGCCGGAGGCTCTATAAGCATTACGGAAAGAAAGGCCAGCTGACACTGAGCTTTGACATGACGTTTCTTACCATTTTATTAAACGGGCTTTATGAGCCGAAGCTTCATTCCGGCAAGCATTTCTGCGGACTCCATCCAGCAAAGAGGCAGAAGGTTATGTGCAATCAGCTGAGTGACTATGCGGCGGATATGGGAATTCTTCTTACTTATTATAATCTGCTGGATGACTGGCAGGACGAGAAGAAGCTTAAAAGTCTTCTGCTGGCGGATAGCCTCAGGAAATCATGTATGGAGATCACTCGGAGATATCCGAGACAGAGCCGGGCTGTCAGAGATTATATAAAGAAGCTTTCAGTCTGTGAGAAGGAAAACACGGATCAGCTGGATCGTGTGGCAGGCCTCACGGGAACGATGCTCGGAGAGATTTTTGTCTTCCGGGAGGATGAGTGGTCTGATGATCTGAGAACGATGGGATTCTTTCTTGGAAAGTTCATTTATCTGATGGATGCCTACGAAGATTTATCCGATGATCTGAAGAATGGACGGTACAATCCATGGAGTTTATATGCGGAGGGCAAAGAGTTTGATCAGAGAGCAGAGACGGTCCTGACCATGATGATGACGGAGTGTGCCGCTGTGTTTGAACGACTGCCGATCTTGAAGGATATTGAAATTCTCAGGAATATCATTTATTCTGGAGTATGGACGAAATTTGAGATCGCAAAGAACAGAAGAAAAGGCAGTGAGGAAGAATGAGATGGATGAAGCATATACAATCTTAGGCGTATCCCAGGATGCGACCGATGAGGAAATAAAAAAAGCATACCGGAGGCTGAGCAAGAAATATCATCCGGATGCTAACTTAAATCAGCCGGAATACGCAGAGCGGAAATTTAAAGAAATCCAGGAGGCCTATAAAAAGATCATGGACTTCAGAAAGTACGGAGCGTCCGGCGGAAACCCATATGGAAATCCATATCAGGGAGGACAGTCCTCCTACGGGGGATACGGCAATGCCGGAACCGGTTCGGCAGAGATGACGGCCGCCTATAATTATCTGCGGGCAGGTCATTACCGGGAGGCTCTTCAGGTGCTCGGAAGTATATCCGAGAGAAATGCACAGTGGTTTTATTTCAGCGCTGTGGCAAACATGGGCATCGGCAACAACGTAACCGCGCTGGAACATGCGCAGACAGCTGTGCAGATGGACCCTTCCAACATGGAATACCAGATGCTTTTAAAGCAGATTCAGCAGAGCGGAAGCTGGTATCAGAACATGGGCTCCGGATATGGAAGAAGTACGATGGGAAGCAGCTGCTGCATGCAGCTTATTATGCTGAATTGTTTTATCAATTTCTGCTGCAGGCCTTGTTAACAACGGAACATAAACAGGAGGACTTATGGGTAAGATCATAGGGATTGATTTAGGGACGACCAACAGCTGTACTGCCGTGATGGAAGGCGGAAAAGCCGTTGTCATACATAATGCAGAAGGTTCAAGGACGACGCCGTCGGTCATGGCTTTGACCAAAAACGGAGAAAGACTGATCGGAGATGCGGCCAAAAGGCAGTCTGCGGCGAACCCGGAACGGACAGTGTCATCTATTAAACGGCATATGGGGACGGATTACAGGGTGAAGATCGACGGAAAGAAATATCTCCCACAGGAGATTTCCGCCCAGATCCTGATGAAGTTAAAGCAGGATGCCGAGAGCTATCTGGGTATGGAAGTGACGGAGGCAGTGATCACCGTGCCTGCATATTTTAATGACGCCCAGAGACAGGCTACCAAGGATGCGGGAAGGATCGCAGGTCTTGAGGTAAAGCGCATCATAAATGAACCTACCGCTGCGGCGCTGGCCTACGGTCTGGATAACGGGACGGAGCAAAAGATCATGGTCTATGACCTGGGAGGCGGTACTTTCGATGTGTCGGTCATTCAGATCGAAGACGGCGTGATCGAGGTGCTGGCAACTTCAGGAAACAATCACCTGGGAGGTGATGATTTTGATGAGGCAGTGGCAGCGTATCTGGTGGAAACTTTTAAGAAGACAGATGGAATTGATTTGAAAAAAGATGTCCAGGCAATGCAGCGGATCATGGAAGCCGCAGAGAAAGCTAAGATCGAACTTTCCAGCATGTCTGAGACAAATATCAACCTGCCGTTCATCGTCGTGGACCGGGGTGAGACACACCACATGGACATTCAGCTTACGAGGACAAAGTTTGATGAGCTGACTTACAGCCTTGTATCAAAAACCGAAGAACCGGTCAGAAACGCGCTGAAGGATGCGGGACTGTCCGCAGGAGAAATCAACAGGGTGCTGATGGTGGGAGGATCTACAAGAATTCCGTCCGTACAGCGGAAGGTGGCAGAGATCACCGGAAAGCGCCCGGACCAGTCTTTAAATCCCGATGAGTGTGTCGCGCTGGGGGCCGCCATCCAGGGAGGGAAACTGGCAGGAGAGGCCGGAACCAATGAAGTGCTGCTCATGGACGTAACCCCGCTTTCCCTGTCTATAGAGACAATGGGAGGAATGGCTACAAGGATTATTGAGCGCAACTCGACAATTCCGACCCGTCACAGCCAGATCTTTACTACAGGCGCTAATTTCCAGACAGCCGTGGATATCAAGGTTCTCCAGGGAGAGCGGATGATGGCCAATGAAAACAAGGTCATCGGCAATTTCCGGCTCAAGGGGATCAAACGGGCCGTGAGAGGGGTGCCTCAGATTGAAGTGACTTTCGATATCGATGTCAATGGTATCCTGAAGGTATCGGCAAAAGACCTGGGGACCGGAAAGGAACAGAGCGTTGTGATCACCTCAAGTTCCAATATGTCGGAGGAAGAGATCGAACAGGCAATCCGGAATGCAAAAGAAAATGCAGCATTTGATGAGGAACACAAAGAAGCGGTTCAGTCCTATCATGAGGCGGAAGAGACACTTGTCAGGGCGGAACAGTATCTTGCAGAGCACAAGAAAGAGATCGAAAAAGAAAAGAAGAAAGCCATCAAAGATGCAGCGGCAGATTTAAAAAAAGCGCTCAAACGTGTGAAGCTTGAAAAGATTACGAGGGAACAGGCCGGTGAACTGAACAGAGCGAAAGAAGAACTGCTTTCAGTTTTGCCGTAAGATGAAAAAATCAGAATAAAGATTGGATATAGTAGGAACCATGTTCAGAAAAACAGGTTCCTACTATATTTTATTTGGAAAGCCAGGAGACAATTTTAAAAAAAATAATAGGAGGGGTTGACAATGAAATTTAAAAGTGATAACTTATGTTATAGATATTAGCACTCGTTTAAGATGAGTGCTAATAATGAAAGGAAAGATACCATGGATTTAAATGATCGTAAAAGACTAATACTAAAAGCGATTATAGCAAATTATCTGGAGACCGGGGAACCCGTTGGTTCCAGGACGATTTCCAAGATGGAGGGACTGAACTTAAGTTCCGCAACGATCCGCAATGAAATGGCGGACCTTGAGGATCTGGGATTCATTCTGCAGCCGCACACGTCGGCCGGGCGGATACCTTCGGATCTGGGATATCGTTTTTATGTGGACCAGCTGATGCAGGATCGGGAGTCGGACGAAGAAGAACGGCTGGAGCTTGTCAAGAAAGTTGACAAGATGGAAGTGATGCTGAAGCAGGTTGCCAATGTCCTGGCGTCCAGTACGAATTATGCGACGATGGTATCTGCCCCTCAGTACAAAAATACAAAGCTCAAGTTTGTGCAGCTTTCCCAGGTGGATGAGTACAGTCTGCTGGCGGTTATCGTGGCAGACGGCAATGTCGTAAAAAACCAGATCATGGACGTGGAAAAACCACTGGCAAATGACGAAGTCCTGAAACTGAACGTATTATTAAACTCCTTTCTCCAGGGGCTGACTCTGAAGGAAATCAACCTGGAGCTGATCCAGACGATGAAGGATCAGGCCGGAATCCACAGCCAGATACTGGAAAAGATTTTGGAGGAGATCGCAGTCGTTATCCACAATGCGGACCAGCTGGAGATTTATACGGGAGGTGCTTCCAATATCTTAAAGTATCCCGAGCTTGGCTCGCCGGAGACAGCTACCGAGCTTTTAGATGCTTTAGTGGAAAAGAAGGCACTGAACAAGCTGGTGGGCGACACATTGGAAAGTGATGACCACCACGGAATTCAGGTTTACATCGGAGATGAGGCGCCGGTGAAGAACATGAGGGACTGCAGCATTGTGACAGCCACTTATGAACTGGAGGAAGGCGGAACCGGAACAATCGGGATTATTGGTCCGAAACGGATGGATTACAAGAGGGTTGTGAAGACACTCCAGAATCTGACGGATGAGATCAACGATCTGTTCAAGAAAAAACCATAGGAGGGAAGGTGCATTATGGGAGAAGAGAAAAAAGTTCAGGAAGAAGAAATGAAAGAAAATACAGCCACAGAAGAAAAAGAGACCCAAAAAACAAAAGAGGCTAAGAAGACAGACAAGAAGGCATCGAAAAAGCAGAAAGCGGATGATCTGATAAAGGAAAAAGACCAGCAGATCGGTGAGCTGACCGATAAGTATCAGCGTCTCATGGCAGAGTTTGAGAATGTTAGAAAGCGGACGGCCAAAGAGTTTGTCCAGAGATATGACATGGGAGCCATGGGAGTTTTAGAAAAGCTTCTGCCGGTAGTCGACAACTTTGAGAGGGGACTTCAGGCCGTGGCAGAGGAAGAAAAAGATTCTCCATTTGTTCAGGGCATCGAACAGATTTATAAGCAGCTTATGGGAACTCTCGATGAACTGGGAGTAAAGGCCATGGATGCCGAGGGCAAAGAGTTCGACGCCAATCTCCACAATGCGGTGATGCACGTGGAAGACGAAGAAGCCGGAGAAAATGTAGTGGTCGAAGAGCTTCAAAAAGGATATATGTATAAAGAAAGCGTACTTCGGCACAGTATGGTAAAAGTAGCGAACTAAATGTAAGACACTTGAGGAAATCAAGCGAAAGCATTGGAAATATAGAAAGATTTATTTTAGGAGGAAATTTATCATGGGTAAAATTATTGGTATTGACTTAGGAACAACAAACAGCTGTGTAGCAGTTATGGAAGGCGGAAAGCCAACCGTTATCACAAATGCAGAAGGTGTGAGAACAACTCCGTCCGTTGTGGCATTCACGAAAACAGATGAGCGTATCGTCGGAGAACCTGCAAAACGTCAGGCTGTTACGAATGCAGAGAAGACAATTTCTTCTATCAAACGCCACATGGGAACTGATTATAAAGTAAAAATTGACGACAAGAATTATACACCGCAGGAAATTTCAGCAATGGTGCTTCAGAAATTGAAAGCAGATGCAGAAAACTATCTCGGAGAAAAAGTAACAGAGGCTGTCATCACAGTACCGGCTTACTTTAACGATGCTCAGAGACAGGCAACAAAAGATGCGGGTAAGATTGCAGGACTCGATGTAAAACGTATCATCAACGAGCCTACAGCAGCAGCTTTATCTTACGGACTGGACAATGAGAATGAACAGAAGATCATGGTTTATGATCTTGGAGGAGGTACCTTCGATGTATCCATCATCGAGATCGGAGACGGTGTCATCGAAGTTCTCTCAACAGCCGGTGACAATAAACTGGGCGGAGATGATTTCGACAATGTGATCACAAACTACATGTTAGACGAGTTCAAAAAACAGGAAGGCGTTGACTTATCCGGAGACAAGATGGCAATGCAGAGACTGAAAGAAGCTGCCGAGAAAGCGAAAAAAGAACTTTCTTCTGCGACAACAACCAACATCAACCTTCCGTTTATCACAGCGACAAATGAAGGACCAAAACATTTTGATATGAACCTTACAAGAGCAAAGTTTGATGAACTGACCTTATCTCTTGTAGAGAGAACAGCAACTCCTGTTAACACAGCGTTAAAAGACGCAGGAATTGCGGCATCAGAACTGAGCAAGGTTCTCCTTGTAGGAGGTTCCACAAGAATTCCTGCCGTACAGGATAAAGTAAAACAGCTCACAGGCAAAGAACCATTTAAGGGAATCAACCCGGACGAATGTGTTGCCATCGGTGCTTCCATCCAGGGCGGTAAATTAGCCGGAGACGCAGGAGCAGGCGATATCCTTCTTCTGGACGTAACACCATTGTCCTTATCTATCGAGACGATGGGAGGCGTGGCAACCAGACTGATCGAGAGAAATACAACGATTCCTACAAAGAAGAGCCAGATCTTCTCTACAGCGGAAGACAACCAGACAGCCGTAGATATCAATGTAGTACAGGGTGAGCGCCAGTTTGCAAAAGATAACAAATCACTGGGAAGATTCCGTCTGGACGGCATCGCACCTGCGAGAAGAGGCGTGCCTCAGATCGAAGTAACCTTTGATATCGATGCCAATGGTATCGTAAAAGTATCTGCCAAAGACCTTGGAACAGGTGCAGAACAGCATATCACGATCACAGGCGGTTCCAACATGTCCGACGAAGATATCGATAAGGCAGTAAAAGAAGCGGCAGAATTTGAAAATCAGGATAAGAAGAGAAAAGAAGCGATCGATACAAGAAACGAAGCTGATTCTATGGTATTCCAGACAGAAAAAGCCCTGGAAGAAGCAGGAGACAAGGTAGACGCAACAGAGAAAGTGAAAGTGGAAGAAGACCTGAAAGCATTGAAAGACTTGTTGGAGCAGACAAAAGACGCTGAACTTACAGAAGCTCAGGTAGAAGACATTAAGAATAAAAAAGATCAGCTCATGAACAGTGCTCAGGGATTGTTCACCAAGATGTATGAAGCTGCCGCAGCCAATGCCCAGGGAGCTCAGGAGACTGCAGGAGATACTGCCGGAGCAGCAGGTGCAGCAGACGATGTCGTAGATGGAGATTACAAAGAAGTATAAGGGAAAAAGAAGGTAGACGATTATGGCAGATAAACGAGATTACTATGAAGTGCTGGGGGTATCCCGCAGTGCTTCAGAATCAGAAATAAAGAAAGCCTACCGTAAACTTGCGAAACAGTATCATCCAGATACGAACCCGGGAGACAAAGTGGCCGAGGCAAAGTTTAAAGAAGCTTCCGAGGCTTATGAAGTTTTAAGTGATCCTGAAAAGAAAGCGCAGTATGACCAGTTTGGTCATGCTGCCTTTGAACAGGGCGGACCCGGAGGATTCAACGGAGGAGGGTTTGGCGGTTTTGATTTCGGCGGAGATATGGGAGATATTTTCGGAGATATCTTCGGCGGTATGTTCGGCGGCGGAGGCAGAAGCCAGCGCGCGGCCAATACGCCGACCCAGGGTGCCCACGTGCGTGCAAGGATACATGTGACCTTTGAGGAAGCGGTTTTTGGAACAACCAAAAAGCTGGAAATTTCTCTGAAAGAGGAGTGTGCTTCCTGTCACGGAAGCGGTGCCAAAGCCGGCACCCATCCGGAGACATGTCCGAAGTGCGGCGGTAAAGGCCAGGTAGTATATACCCAGCAGTCTATGTTCGGAACGGTGAGAAATGTCCAGACATGTCCGGACTGCCAGGGAACCGGTCAGGTGATCAAGGAAAAATGTCCGGACTGCCACGGAAGCGGCTATGTGAGCCAGAGAAAAACGATCGAGGTCACTGTGCCGGCCGGCATCAACAACGGACAGAGTATCAGAATCCGCGGAAAAGGAGAGCCCGGAACAAACGGAGGACCGAGGGGAGATCTCCTCGTGGTTGTTTCCGTGGACCGGCATCCGAAATTCCAGAGACAGGAATACGATATTATATCCACGGAGCCGATCTCCTTTACCCAGGCAGCACTTGGCGCGACGATCAAGATCAATACGGTAGACGGTCCTTATGACTATACGATCAAGGCAGGAACCCAGACAGACACCCGTGTGCGCCTGAAAGGCAAGGGTGTGCCAACCTTACGGAACAAGAATGTCCGGGGCGACCACTATGTGACCCTTGTTGTCCAGGTGCCGGAGCATCTGAACGAAGAGCAGAAGAATGCCCTTAAAAAGTTCCAGGAATCCATGGGGGAAGTGCCGAAGAAAGAAGAACATAAAGGATTTTTCGGGAAACATAAAAAATAAAGAGACAGGATTATGATGAAGAATATAACATCATAGTCCTGTTTTTTCTAAGGAGGAGGCCGATAAAACAGTTGAGAACATGATAAAGCTGTGTCCGAACGTACTTTTGAGCGTCATTGTGAAAGGAAAAGTTCCCGATGTGAATCAAAGTGTGAAATTTAAAAGAATAAATCTCATTATAAATATCTTGTGTTGTCTGTTGTGATATGCTCTCAACCGGGTAAACAAGTTGTTTTTCACTTGTCTGCCTGGAAGGGAGCATTTTATTGAAGTGGGATTGTCTGCCTAATTCTTATGACAGTGGCTGTTCATATTTTTACAAAAGATGTTCCAGGCTATGTGCAATTCCGTCTTCATTGTTGGTCAGAGTGATTTCATCGGCTGCCTCTTTCAGGGCATCACAGGCATTTCCCATGGCAACGCCCCGACCGGAAAATCTGATCATCTCCAGGTCGTTTTCTGCGTCCCCAAAGGCGATGACTTCTTCGGGAGAGATGTGGAGAAGTTCACATGTACGGCGCAGGCCCTCTGCTTTATTGAGACCCTTTGGCATGGCTTCGATGTAAAAAGGGGCGGTCCTTACGAAGACCAGATCATCTTCAAATGGTTTGCTGACTTCTGGGAGTATGTCCCAAAGTTCTTCCGGCCGTACGGACATTAAAATCTTTACCAGGTCAAAATCGAGACAGTTCGTTAATGATGGGACTTCCATACATTCCATTTGATTGTTCCAACATTCGTGCTGAACTTTATATCCATTTTTATTTGTCACATAAAAACGTTCTCCGTCGTCTATGATCGGGGTGACCGGATAATGTTTCAGATGTTTTAAAACTTCTATGGCCAGACCGCGGGGAAACATCTGCTGGTGAAGAATCTCTTTATCTTCGGCCCGCAGAATTTTACCTCCATTATAGGCGATCAGGATTCCATGGTGTTTTTCCAGTTCCAGTGTTTTCATATCTTTATAGAGTCCCGGCACCGGGCGTGCGGAGCAGAGAGCTATGATAAGTCCCTGCTGCTGTGCTCTGAGAAGGGCATCCCGGGTTTTCGGGGTGATTGTTTTTTCATCGGTGTTTAAGGTACCATCTAAATCCAGGGCGATTAGTTTATATTTCATCTGATGCAGTGTCCTTTCTGTATAGAAAAAGTTATTAAATACACATGTTAATTATAGCATTAAGGAAGTATGTCTGCATATATGGATAATAAATTCTTATATTGTGATAACAAACTATAATTATTTATAATTATAGTACGGCAGTATAATGAGAGTAATGAAACATGAAAATTTTTAGGCAGAACACCGGAATAAGAAATGGAGGGACAAGAAGATGGAATATTCACTTGACATTGCCCAGGCTGACCGGGTCTTGGAGGCACTGAGAAAAGACTACCGTGTCTATGCTCCGAAGCGTTTTCCGAAACAGGGGCGTTATTCTGACACGGATATCATACGCTATGATGAGGTGAAAAATTTTGAAGAGATTGTCTGGAAGGAAAAGTCCGACTATCCTGTGAAGGAGGTTGTCATGCCCATTCAGCAGACACTCTTTTATTACACGGAGGATGAGTATAAACCGAGCAGAAATCCGGCAAAATCTGTTTTGATCTTTGCCAGGCCGTGCGACATCAATGCACAGCATATACAGGATGAAATATATGCGGGCAACGGGGGATATACGGATTTTTACTATGAGCGGATGCGCAGCCTTGTAACATTTGCCATGATGGAATGTAATGGCGGGGACGACGCCTGCTTCTGTGTTTCTATGGGGAGCAATGAGACAGAGGACTATGCCCTGGCAGTCCGGTTTCGGGAAGACGGAGCCGATGTCCGGGTCGAAGATGCTTCGTTCAATACATATTTTAACGATATGCCGAAAGGCAGCTACACACCTGCTTTTGTGAAGGAAAATGAGCTGAAAGTAACTCTGCCGGATCTGTCTGACAAACAGGTGCGGATGGAATTAAAAAAGCATCCCATGTGGAGAGAGTTTGACAAGAGGTGTATCTCCTGCGGCAGCTGTACGGTAGCCTGTTCCACATGTACCTGCTTTTCCACAAGAGATCTGAGTTACGGAGATAACCCGGAGGCCGGAGAGCGGCGCAGAGTCACCGCGTCCTGCCAGATCGAAGGATTTGACCAGATGGCGGGACAGAGGGAATTCAGAAACAATGCAGGCGACAGGATGCGCTATAAGATTCTTCATAAATTTCATGATTATAAGGCCCGATTTGGAAAACGCCATATGTGTGTCGGGTGCGGCAGGTGCGCCCACCGCTGTCCGGAATTGATATCAATTTCAGCGACAGTCTCCAAAGTAAACGATGCGGTAAACGAGATCAAAGCCGAGATGGCACAGCAGGGGAGGTAAGAGTATGGAAAATTTTGTTCAGCCCAAGCCATGTACGATTCTGAATGTGAAGCGGGAAAGCGAACACGAGTGGACCTTCCGGGTTGCCTCCGAAGCCAAACCGGACCACGGACAGTTCATGCAGCTTTCTATTCCTAAAATAGGGGAGGCACCGATTTCAGTTTCCGCCCAGGGAGATGGCTGGCTGGAATTTACGATTCGCTCTGTGGGCAGGGTGACCAACTGTATCTTCAGCAAAGAGAAAGGGGATACCCTGTTCCTGCGGGGCCCATATGGAAAAGGATGGCCGTCTGAAGAATTCAGGGGAAAACATCTGGTGGTTATCACTGGAGGAACAGGTCTGGCTCCGGTCCGTTCTCTCCTTCATAAATGTGCCGGGGAAAAGGATTTTGTGAAAGATGTACATTTGATCTCTGGTTTTAAAGATGAAGCCGGGATCGTCTTTCACAGAGAATTGAAAGAGTGGAAAGAAAAATTTCATACGGTATATGCTCTTGATAATGATGAAAAAGAGGGGTGGAGGACCGGTATGGTCACTGCGTTCGTAAAAGAAATCCCATTTGGCAGTTTCGGGGATGATTATGCGGTTGTTGTCGTAGGGCCTCCTCCGATGATGAAGTTTACAGGACTGGAACTGTTAAACTGCGGTGCGGACCCGGAAAAAATATGGATGAGTTTTGAGAGAAAGATGTCCTGTGCCATCGGAAAGTGCGGCCACTGCCGCATCGATGAAGTCTATGTCTGCCTGGACGGACCGGTATTCCCTTACACAACGGCCAGAGATCTAGTGGATTAAGGAAGGAGTGTGCAGCAATGAATCATGATATCAATGTGGGCAAAGTACGGCTGAATTGTTTCCGCCAGTCCAAAGAACCGGGGGTGTTTATGCTCCAGATGAGAGTTCCCGGAGGAACGGTAGATGCAAAATATCTCTCTTATGTGGAACACATTTCCCGGACCTGGGGTGACGGCAACTTCCATTTCGGAACACGTCAGACCTTTGACATTCCAGGAATTAAATATGAAAATATTCCGGCAGTCAATGCCTATTTGGAACAGTATATCAAAGAGGTGGACGGAACTCTCTGCAACGCCGATATGGATACGGTGGCCCATGAGCCGGAGCCGTGGGACCCCAAGGCGGGTTATCCGACCATCGGGGCCAGAAATATCACCGCCTGTATCGGAAATTACCACTGTGTCTGCGGCAATTCCAATACGTTTGAACTGGCAAGGAAGATCGAACCGATCATCTTCCCAAGTCATTACCATATCAAGATCAATATATCCGGCTGCCCCAATGACTGCAATAAAGCTCATATGTGTGATTTCGGCATCATTGGAACTGCAAGGATGACGTACCATCCGGAGCGGTGTATCGGCTGCGGAGCCTGTGTAAAGGCATGTGAACAGAGAGCCACACGGGTGTTAAGCAAAAATGAAGAGACACAGAAGATAGAAAAAGACGCATGCTGCTGTGTGGGGTGCGGAGAATGTGTGAGGGCCTGTCCGGCCAGCGAATGGACCAGACAGCCGGCGAAGTTTTACCGGGTGATCCTGGGAGGAAGAACAGGACGTCAGACTCCGAGAGCCGGAAAGATGTTTCTTAACTGGGCCGCGGAAGAAGTGATTTTAGGGGTCTTGGGCAACTGGCAGAAGTTTTCTGCATGGGTCATGGATTATAAGCCGGAGTACCTGCACGGAGGCCATCTGATCGACCGGGCCGGTTATAAGAAGTTTAAGGAAATCATGCTGGAAGGTGTGAAACTGAATCCGGAATGTCTGGTGGCCGAGGATATTTTTTGGAGCGAGACGGAATATCGGTCAAATTTCAATGTGAAGCCGGTTTCCATGCATCATACGGCAGGTCCCCAGGCAGAATAGCCGGGTGTTGTTTAACTTCTCATGTTCACATGTTATGATAAAACAAAAAGACTGAGGAGGGACTGCCATGAAGCTGAAACAAATTATATCAATTTTTATCATGTTATCTTGTGTTTTTCTTGTTGGAGGATGCGCCGGGAAGACAGAGGTGCCGGAAGTGAGACAGGAAAAAGCGGCAGAGAAAACAGGGAAAGACACAATGATTTATGTGGTCAGGCACGGGAAGACTATGCTGAATGAAGCAAAGCGCGCCCAGGGATGGGCTGACGCTCCTTTGACTGATGAAGGAGTGAAGGTGACAAAAAAGCTGGCCCACGGGTTTAAAAAGAGGGGGATCGAGTTTGACTATGCTTATTCCAGTGATCTGGGCAGGACCCGGCAGACAACGGGTATTATTCTGAAGGGATTGGGTCAGTCTGAACTTCCCCTGAGAGAACAACAAGGGCTCAGAGAGGTCTGCTTCGGAACCTATGAAGGTGAGAAATTTTCCAAAATGATGGAGGATGTCTCCAGAAATCTTGGGTATGAAAACCTGAAACAATTTAAGCAATCCGGAACTTATCATATCAGGAAAAGGATAGACGGCGTAAAAAGTCTGGATAAAACCGGATATGCGGAAAGTTTTAAGGCTGTTAAGGCACGGATGCAAAAGTCGCTCAGAAGCATTGCAGAGGATACAGAGAAAAAGGGTGGGGGAAACGTCCTGGTTGTCTCTCATGGAATGGCGATTATAACGATGCTTTCTGACATGACAGAGCAAAAAGTACCCGGACATCTTGAAAATTCCAGTGTCACTAAAATTATATATAAGGACGGGAAATTTCATGTTCAAAGTATTGGGGATACAGCCTATTTGGAACAGTAAATTCAGATAGGCAAAAATAGTCGAGAGTTTTTCTTTTGATCCATCTATAATGACAGATGTAAAGGAGGTGAAAGGTATGAGGGAACAGATTCTGGCAGTTCAGCGCATGCAGGAATTCATAGAAGAACATCTGGCAGAAAACATCACGCTGGCCGACCTGGCGAGAGTATCTTTGTATTCTCCGTGGTATTCTTACCGGCTGTTTACACGGCATGCGGGAGCGACACCTGCTGATTATATCCGGCGGCTCCGTCTGTCTAAATCAGCGTTGAAGCTGAGAGACAGTGCCTGTAAAATAGCGGACGTGGCTTTCGAGATGGGATTTGACAGTGTGGATGGGTATCAGCGCGCGTTTCAGCGTGAATTCGGATGCAATCCCCGTGAATATGCCATGAACCCTGTACCGTTATATCTTTTTACCCCGTATGGCGTAAAATTCAGGGAGATCGAAAGGAGACCAATTATGGAAAACTTGAGAAATGTATTCATTCAAGTGATGGAGAAGCCGGAACGAAAGGTGATCATTAAGAGGGGAAAAGAAGCCTCAGACTATTTCGCATATTGTGAGGAAGTAGGATGCGACGTATGGGGACTTTTATTAAGTGTCAAATCGATCAGCGGAGAGCCTGTGTGCCTCTGGCTGCCGCCTGCCTGCCGGAAACCGGATACATCAGAATATGTTCAGGGTGTGGAGGTATCCAAAGATTATGACGGTGAGGTGCCGGAAGGCTTTGATGTGATCGAACTGCCTGCTGCCAAGTATTTGATGTTCCAGAGTGAACCATTTGAAGAAGAAAACTACTGTCAGGCCATCGAAGAAGTGTGGGATGCTATGAAAAAATATGACCCATCTGTTATCGGCTGTCAGTGGGATGAAAGCAATCCAAGAATTCAGCTGGAGCCGATTGGGACAAGAGGCTATATAGAATTGGCTGCAATTAAATAAGGAATCATACAATAAGCCCTGGCAGTTGACCAGGGCTTTAAAAATGTCTGTATAGATTGATGGAAAGCTCTGTTCTTGACAGAATGGAAGAATTTGTTACAATTAAAGCTACTACTTATTAATATGTGTTATCATGACTGGAGAGGTTTCTATGGAATTATACCTGCTGCTCTGTGCTGTTGTTTTGCTGCTCTGTATCTTTTCTAATAAGATTTCGGATAAAATCGGGGTGCCAAGCCTCCTGATTTTTATGTTCCTGGGTATGGTGTTCGGATCTGAGGGCATCTTTAAAATTGAATTCAGTGATTTTCAGGCGGCAGAAAATATATGTACCGCTGCGCTGATCTTTATCATGTTTTACGGAGGATATTCCACAAACTGGGAACGTGCAAAACCTGCTGCCGGGAGAGCGGCAGTACTTTCTACCTTAGGTGTTGCCATGACGGCGGCATTGGTAGGTGCCTTCTGCCATTTCATCTTAAAGCTGTCTCTGCCGGAAAGCTTTTTGATCGGTTCTGTGGTCAGCTGCACGGATGCGGCCTCTGTCTTTTCCATCTTCCGTTCTAAAAATCTGAATCTGGAAGGAAATCTGGCTCCTCTCCTCGAAATCGAGAGCGGAAGCAACGATCCGTTTTCTTATATGCTCACGGTGATCGCACTGACTGTGATGAAAGGGGGAGAACTGGATTTTATCTGGAAAATGGTTTTCCTACAGCTGGCAGTGGGTGCTGGCGTTGGCGCGGCAGTGGGGATTGCCGGACCAAAGATTATCCGAAAGTTTAAGTTTTGCACCGATGGATTTGATGCGGTTTTTGTACTGGCAGCGGCTCTGATCTCGTATGCTCTGGCTGGAATTATGGGAGGTAATGGATTTCTGTCGGTTTACCTGACCGGGATCCTTATGGGAAATGCGAAGACGAAAAACAAGGCCAATGTTGTCCGCTTTTTTGACAATGTAACCATTCTTGCCCAGATAGCAACATTTTTTCTCATTGGACTGCTCTCCTATCCGTCTCAGATGGTTTCTTCACTTCCGGCGACCCTTGTGATTATTCTGTTTCTCACACTGGCAGCAAGGCCCGTGATGGTTTTTATATTGACGGGAAGATATCTGAAATTTCGTGAAAAGATATTTGTCTCATTTGCAGGATTAAGAGGGGCGTCGTCTATTGTGTTTGCAATCTTTGCCTCAGCCGGCGGAGTATATATGCAGAGCAATGTGTTTCACATTGTTTTTGGCCTGGCACTGATTTCAGTGGCTGTGCAGGGGACCTTTCTTCCATGGGCGGCCCGGAGGCTTGATTTGATCGATGAAGAAAATGACGTGAGGAAAACATTTAACGATTATCAGGAAGAGTCGGCCATGACACTGATGCAGCTTCACATCTCACCCGGACACCGCTGGGAGAATCAGAAGCTTAAGGATGTCACCCTGCCGGAGGGATCTCTTGCTATGGTAATCCGGAGGGAGGATGACATCATCATTCCAAAGGGAGATACAGTGATGATGGCCGGGGATGATATCGCGGTGAATGTTCCGTCATTTGAAGCTGCAAATGAGATTTCTCTCAAGGAAATCACGATTGAGGAAGATCATCCATGGAGAGATAAAAAAATTAAAGAGCTGGATCTAAAGGAGCATATCCTCGTGGCGATGATCAGAAGAAAAGATCAGGACATCATTCCAAACGGGGAGACGAAGATTTACAAAGATGACATACTGGTGATTTACGACGAATAGGAGATAGAAAATGGAAACATATGAAGGTGTAATTTTTGACTTTAACGGGACACTGTTTTTTGATGATGATAAGCATGTGCTGGCATGGGGAGAGATTTCCAGACTGCTGCGGGGAAGAGATATCACGGATGAAGAACTGCACACGAAGCTGAACGGAACTCCGAACATTATGAATATCCAGTATATGATGGACGGGAAAGCAACAGAGGAGGAACAAGACAGATATTCTCAGCTGAAAGAAGAATACTACCGGAGATTCTGCAGAGAGGATCAGGAACATTTACATCTGGTGTCAGGCGCAGAAAGATATTTTGACTATTTAAAACAGCATAAAATACCTTTTACGATCGCCAGTGCCTCCATCAAAGAAAATATAGATTTCTTTATCGAATCTTTCCGGCTGGACCGCTGGTTTGAGCCGTCTGAGATCATCTATGACGATGGGACTTATGAAAACAAAATCGCCATGTTTCAAGAGGCGGCGGATCTTATCGGAGTGGATATGGGGCGAATCCGCATCTATGAAGATTCCCTGTCAGGGATCAGAAGTGCATATGAGGCGGGGTGCAGGGATATCGCGGTGATTTGTCCAAAGGAAAAAGAGGAAGAGCTAAGAAAGTATCCCGGAGTTACAAAAACCATGCGCGACTTCTTGTTCTGAGCCTGTTTCTGTGATACACTAATTAACTGGTATAGTGAAACGGATAAGAAGTTTAAAGGAGCAGATTTCATGGGATGGAACAGAATTACGATCCGTACAGTCACCTCGGCAGAGGATATGATCAGTTATGAACTTACGGAACTTGGAGCAGCAGGTGTGGAAGTGGAAGATCATGTGCCGCTCTCCAAGGAAGAAATTGACGAGATGTTTATAGAAGTCCTTCCGGACCATGAGGAGCCGGATGACGGAAAAGCAGTTTTGCACTGTTATTTTGATGAGTCGGAAAATCTTGAGGATGTGACTATAAAGATCCAGACAATGCTCGGCCGGCTGAAAAGTTTTATGGACATCGGAGAAGGCAGAATAGAATATGGATTTACCAAAGAAGAAGACTGGATCAACAACTGGAAGAAGTTTTTTAAACCGATAAGGCTGGATGATACGATTGTGATTAAACCTACATGGGAGACGCTGACCGAACACAAAGACGGGGATGTGGTCATTGAGATCGATCCCGGAACTGCATTCGGCACAGGGTCCCATGAGACGACCAGACTTTGCATTGAAGGGCTGAAAGAGGAGATCCATCCGGAAACGGTTATGCTGGATGTGGGCTGCGGCAGCGGGATTTTATCCATCATTGCCCTGAAGCTGGGAGCAAAAAAGACCGTGATGACAGATATTGATCCCAGGGCGGTAAAAGCAGCCGAAGAAAATATGGACGTCAACCATCTGAGCCGGGAACAGTATGAAACCCATTTTGGAAATGTATTGGAAGACGAGGAGTTTGCCCGCTCACTGGGAGAAAAGAAATACAATATTGTGGCAGCCAATATTCTTGCTGACGTAATCCTGCCCCTCACTTCGATTGTAGATTTATTCTTAAAAGAGGACGGTGCTTTTGTGATTTCCGGAATCATTGAAACAAAAGAGCAGGAGGTGCTCTCACAGCTTAAAAAGTATGGATTTTTCGCTGAAAAGACCCGGCGGATGAAGGAATGGGTGTCCATCACTGCAAGGAGAAGAAGAAAATAATGTATCGTTTTTTTATAGAAGAGTGTCAGGTGGACGGAGCGTATATCTGGGTGGAAGGTGATGACGTAAATCATATACGGAATGTTCTCAGGATGAAAGCAGGGGAACGGGTTCTGCTCTGCAGCGAAAGCGGCATGGAGTATGAATCTGAACTGGTTTCTCTTGAAGGGGATAAGATTCAGGCAAGGATTTTGGACATTCATGGTGCCGAATCTGAACTGAAAACAAGGATCGTGCTGTTTCAGGGGCTTCCCAAAGGAGATAAGATGGACCTGGTTATCCAGAAAGCCATAGAGCTTGGAGCCAGTGAGATTGTGCCGGTAAAAATGAAGCGGTGTGTGGTGAAGCTGGATGAGAAAAAAGCAAGAAAAAAGACAGAACGGTGGAATGCGGTGGCTTTAAGTGCGGCAAAACAGTCCAAAAGGGGCATGATACCGCGAGTAAGCCGAGTTTACAGTTTTCATGAGGCAGCAGAAATGGCCCGGGGACTTTCCATGGTTCTCGTCCCGTATGAAGCGGCAGAGGGAATGGAATATTCCAGACAGTTGGTAAAAGAAGTGAAAGGCAGGGAATCTGTGGGCATTTTTATCGGCCCCGAGGGCGGATTTGAGCCGGCAGAGATAGAAGAACTGCGGGAATCAGGAGGACAGATCTTAAGTCTCGGAAAGAGGATTTTACGGACGGAAACGGCAGGCATGGCCATGCTGTCGGTTTTAATGTTTGAATTGGAGGAGTGACATGGCGGTATATTTAGATAATGCGGCGACAACAAAAGTCTTTCCTGAGGTACTGGAGGCTATGAATGAGGCGATGGAAGTATCCTACGGAAATCCCTCTGCCAAGCACACAAAAGGGATCGAGGCGGAAAATATTGTGAAAAAGGCCCGGCAGATCATCGCAGGGACGCTGAAGGCAAAGGAAAAAGAGATCGTTTTTACTTCCGGGGGCACGGAGTCCAATAACTTTGCGATCCTAGGAACGGCGATGGCCAATAAAAGGCGGGGAAAACACATCATCACCACGAAGATTGAACACGCCTCTGTGTATGAACCGATGTTTTTTTTAGAAAATGAAGGATTTGAAGTCACCTATCTGGACGTGGATGAAAAAGGGATCATCGATTTAAAACAGCTTAAAGACTGCATCAGAGAGGATACAATTCTTGTGTCCTGTATGCTGGTCAACAATGAAATCGGCGCAGTGGAACCTATTGAAGTAATCGGGAAGATGATAAAAAGCAGAAATCCTGCAGTGGTCTTTCATGTTGATGCGATCCAGGGATATGGGAAAATCCCGGTAGTTCCGAAGAATGAAGGAATCGATCTGCTTTCCATGAGCGGCCATAAAATCCATGGTCCAAAAGGCGTCGGATTTTTGTATGTGAAAGAGAAGACAAAAATACAGCCGTTGATCTTAGGCGGAGGACAGCAGAAAGGAATGCGTTCGGGCACCGAAAACGTGCCGGGGATTGCGGGACTCTCAAAGGCCTGCCAGATTATGGCCGGGCATCTGAAAGAGAATGCAGACAAGATCGGGGAAGTCAGAGATTATTTCAGAAGCCGGGTCACGGAAATTCCCGAGATCAAAGACAACTCCGGCGATGCGCCTCACGTGGCAAGCATCAGTTTTAAAAACATCAGAAGTGAGGTTCTGCTGCACGCACTGGAAGACCGGGAAATTTATGTTTCTTCCGGATCGGCCTGTTCTTCCAACCGTCCCCATGTAAGCGGCACCCTGTCTGCCATCGGACTCAGCCCTGAGTACCGGGACGGAACATTGAGGTTTAGTTTTTCTGTCTATAACACAAAGGAAGAAGTGGACCAGGTCATAGCGGCACTGGAAGAATTAGTTCCGATGCTGCGGAAATTCGTAAGAAGATAAGAAGGAGAGAAGATGAAAGTACAAGCTTTTTTAATAAAATATGCCGAGATCGGCATCAAAGGAAAAAACCGCTACATGTTTGAGGATGCACTGGTTAGACAGATCAAGTATGCCATGAAGCCGGTGGGAGAATTTAAGGTGAGAAAAGAGTCCGGGCGTGTCTTTGTGGAAGGACAGGAGGACTTTGACTATGAGGAAGCCGTGGAAGCGTTAAAAACTGTCTTCGGGATCACGGGCATCTGTCCGATGGTGATCGAGCAGACAAAGGATGTGGAGCATCTGACGGATGCGGCAGTACGTTACGTTGACAGCCAGTATGACAGGAAGCATTTTACGTTTAAGGTCAATGCAAGGCGGGGCGATAAGGAATTCCCGATGAATTCTATGGACATCAACTGTCTGGTGGGAGAAAAACTTTTGGATGCATGGCCGGACTTAAAGGTAGACGTGCACCGTCCGGAAGTGCTTTTAAACATCGAGGTAAGACAGCAGATCTATATTTATTCTGTGGAGATCCCCGGACCGGGAGGCATGCCGGTGGGAACAAACGGAAAAGCCATGCTGCTTTTGTCAGGAGGAATCGACAGCCCTGTGGCAGGATATATGATTGCCAAAAGAGGAGTGCGCATCGATGCGACTTACTTCCATGCACCTCCATATACGAGCGAGCGGGCAAAACAGAAAGTCGTGGATCTGGCAAAGATTGTCTCTAAGTATGCGGGGCCGATCCATCTTCATGTGGTAAACTTTACGGATATTCAGCTTGCTATTTATGAGAAATGTCCGCACGACCAGCTTACGATCATCATGCGCCGTTATATGATGAAGATCGCAGAACATTTTGCACAGGAAAATGATGCGCTGGCGCTGATCACCGGCGAAAGCATCGGACAGGTTGCCAGCCAGACGATCCATAACCTGGCGATCACAAACGACGTATGCCATATGCCTGTGTTTCGTCCGCTGATTGGGATGGACAAGCAGGAAATCGTAAATATCGCAGAGAGGATCGACACCTTTGAGACTTCGATCCAGCCGTTTGAGGACTGCTGTACAATCTTTGTGGCAAAACATCCTGTGACCAAAGGAAACTTAAAGAAAATTGAGAAATCAGAAGAAAATCTTGCTGATGTCATAGAGGAACTGATGGAAAAAGCGATCGAAACTACGGAAGTGATCGTTGTAAAATAAAGAATGATTTACTGAGGGGAAGAACAGAGAAAGGGTTCCAGCCTTTGAAGAATCTCATCCCTTTTTTCGGGAATCTGAAAGGCGAGAAGAATTGGTTCGTTTAAGTTTAAGCTGAACAGGTCCATGACACTTGCGGCGTCCAAAAGGTAGGAACCCGAGATTATGTAAAAACCGCCGTCATATTCTTTGATAATATTGATAAAGTCGTTGACCTTTTTTATGGAATTCAGCATTAATTGTACTTCGCACATGATTCATCCTCCAATGACGATAGTGTACAAGCTAAGATTTGAATTGTCAATAACAACGAAAGGAAAAGAGAAACTCCATGAGTTTAAAAAATGTGAAAGCCGCAGTCGTGACTTTGGGCTGCAAGGTCAACCAATATGAATCCGATGCCATGTTTGACATGCTGACGGATGCAGGGGCTGAAATCGTCAGTCCCAAAGAAGGTGCGGATATTTATATCGTCAACACATGTTCTGTGACGAATATAGCGGAGCGGAAGTCCAGACAGATGCTGCACCGGGCAAAGAAGCTGAATCCGGATACCGTGGTGGCAGCTGTTGGATGCTATGCCCAGGTGGGAAAAGAAGAATTGAAAAAAGATCCGCTGATCGATCTGATCATTGGGAACAATAAAAAGAAAGATTTGATTCCGATCCTTGAAAAATATTTTGAGGGTCACCGCCGGGATGCCGAGGTGTTGGACCTGTCTTCGGGAAGCGAATACGAAGCCCTGCATGTGAGGCATTTAAATGAACATACGAGAGCCTATATCAAGGTTCAGGACGGGTGCAACCAGTTTTGTTCCTACTGTATTATTCCCTATGCCAGAGGAAGAGTCCGGAGCCGGGATATGGAAGATGTCCTCTCTGAGATCAGAGGCCTTGCCCGAAACGGATGCAGGGAATTTGTCATTACAGGGATTCATGTATGTTCCTACGGGACGGATCTTGACGGGGACAAAGGACTGATTGATCTGCTCGAAGAAATAGGAAAGGTTGGAGGAGTGGACCGAATCCGTTTAGGTTCTCTGGAACCGGGGATCATCACAGAAGATTTTGTAAAAAGGCTTCAAAGTATAGAGCAGTTCTGTCCGCATTTTCATCTGTCCCTTCAGAGCGGATGTGATGCTACCCTGAAACGGATGAACCGGAAATATACGACGGACGAGATAAGAGAAAAAGCAGAGATTCTGAGGAAAGCTTACGAAGATCCCGCACTGACAACGGATATTATCGTAGGATTTCCGGGAGAGACTGAAGAAGAATTCGAGGCAACGAGAAAATTTCTGGAAGAGATCGGACTGTATGAAATGCATGTTTTCAAATATTCAAAGAGAGCAGGCACCAGGGCTGCCGTCATGGAAGATCAGGTAAATGATCAGGAAAAAGCCAGAAGGAGCGCAGTCCTGATCGCCATGAATGAGGAACATAAAAATGCGTTTGAAAACAGGCAGATCGGGACACGAAGAACAGTTCTGATCGAAGAAAAATTAAGAAACAGCTCCGGAAATTTCTATGTGGGGCACACAAAAGAATACGTCAAAGTGGCGGTGGAAAGTGAAGAGCCGCTGGAAAATCAGATCGTGGAAGTTGAACTCACCGGTATCACCGGGGAAGGATATGTGGCAGGAAATGTGTAGAAAATCCATTGCTATTTTTTCGGATATATATTAGAATAAAAAAAAGATACGAAAAAGGACGTGATAATATGGATAAGAATCAGACACAGCATTTTTCTGTGGTGAAAGATGAACTGGACGTGCACAGAATTTTAGAGCATGTCTATGAAGCACTGGAGGAAAAAGGATATAACCCGGTGAACCAGATGGTAGGCTACATTATGTCAGGTGATCCCACCTACATTACCAGCCATAAGAATGCACGAAGCATGATCAATAAAGTAGAGAGGGACGAGATCATCGAGGCCCTGTTTTTAAATTATATTGATACAAGGCTGAAGTAGGGATTATGAGAATACTTGGGCTTGATTATGGGACAAAGACAGTGGGCGTTGCCCTGAGCGATGAGCTGGGGATCACAGCGCAGCCGTTTGAAACCATTACGAGAAAAGATGAAAATAAGTTAAGAAAGACTTATGCAAGGATCGAGGAGATCGTCGCCGAATATAAGGTTGAAAAGATTGTCCTCGGATATCCGAAGAATATGAATAATACGATCGGAGAACGCGGAATGGCAACGGAAGCTTTCCGCGATAGTTTAGTGCGCAGAACCGGACTGGATGTGATCTTGTGGGACGAGCGCCTTTCTACTGTTGCGTCCAATAAAGTATTGATGGAAAGCGGCGTCCGGAGGGAACATCGGAAAAAGGTCATTGATCAGGTTGCTGCATCGATGATTTTACAGGGATATCTGGATTCTCTGTAAAGAAAGGATTGATAAAATGAAAGACAAAGAGAGCAGAATTCTCTTTTTAGATGACCAGGGCCGGGAGATTGAATTTATGGTTCTGGAGCAGACGACACTGGCAGGGACAAATTACCTGCTTGTTGCGGATTCCGTGGAGGAAGACGGGACAGTTTTGATTATGAAAGAAATCTCACTGGAGGAGGACTATGTCTCCTATGAGATCGTAGAAGATGAAGAAGAACTTGAGATCATATCCAAGATATTCAATGAATTAATCGAGGATTTTGATTTGACAGTATAAATGTAACAGGATTTCGAGGTGGTTTGATGGGCTATAATGAAGAAGCTTTTATAAAAATTTTAAAGAGCAAGGGTTTAAAAGTGACGAATCAGAGAAAAGCTGTATTAAAGGCACTTTCATCAAAACCGGACCAGCACCTGACCGCGGAAGAAATCTATGAATTGGTTAGAGTAGACACTCCCGAAATCGGGATTGCGACAATTTATCGTACCATACAGTTACTTTGTGAATTAGGATTAATTGATAAATTGAATTTAGATGATGGATACGTTCGCTATGAAATCGGAAAAGAAGATAAAAATGAGCACCACCATCATCATTTGATATGCGTGAATTGCGGAAAAGTTTTAAAGTTCGACGATGATTTATTAGATGAATTAGAAAAACAGGTTGAGAAAACGACCGGATTCATCGTCCATGATCATGAATTAAAGATGTACGGATATTGTCGTGATTGTCAAAATAACCGGAAGTAATAATAATGGAGGAATTATTTTGAAATCAGACAACACAAGTGTAAGTAACAAGACAGAAGGACAACAGCAAAAGAAACAGTCAAAAAACTTTTGGCCGAAAAAGTACAGCCAGCCGAAGACTCCGGCAGTGATACCGAATGAGTCGAAGGAACTCACGGTTAAGGCAAAGCCGCAGAAGAAAGAGGCGGCACCGAAAAAGACGGCGCCTGCAAAGGCGAAAGCAGCGCCGAAGACACAGGCAGCAGCGAAGAAGACTCAGACGAAGACAGCTGCACCAAAAGCACAGGGACGTCCGAGGACAACTCAGAGAAGGAATACGGGAACGGTAAAGATCATTCCTCTCGGCGGACTCGGTCAGATCGGTATGAATATTACGGCTTTTGAGTATAACAATAATATTTTGATCGTTGACTGCGGGGTAGCTTTCCCGGATGATGAGATGCTCGGAATTGATTTAGTCATCCCGGATGTAACCTATTTGAAGGAAAACGCGAAGAAGATCAAGGGACTGGTCATCACCCACGGGCATGAGGACCATATCGGAGCGATCCCTTATATTGAGAAACAGCTCAATATTCCAGTTTATGCGACAAAGCTTACAATGGGACTGATCGATAATAAATTAAAAGAGCATGGACTGTTAAAACAGGTGAAGAAGACAGTCGTAAAACACGGCGATGTGATAAAACTGGGAGTCTTTACGGTAGAATTTATCAAGACCAACCACAGTATTGCGGATGCTGCGGCACTTGCTATCCACACTCCGGCAGGGCTGATCATTCATACTGGTGACTTTAAAATCGACCATACTCCTCTTTTCGGAGAGGCAATCGATCTGGCAAGGTTTGCGGAGCTGGGAAGAGAGGGTGTCCTTGCGCTGATGGCGGACAGCACCAATGCGGAGAGACCCGGGTATACTCAGTCTGAGAAGAACGTTGGAAAGACGTTGGACAGCTTGTTTGCGGCCCATCCAAAAGGAAGGATTCTTGTTGCCACCTTTGCTTCCAATGTAGACCGTGTACAGCAGATTATCAATTCCGCTTATAAGCATGGAAGAAAGGTAGCGGTAGAAGGCCGGAGCATGGTAAATATCATTGCGACTGCTTCAGAGCTGGGATATATCAAGATCCCTAAGAATACTCTGATTGAGACAGATCAGATGAGAAATGTACCGGACGATCAGATCGTTATGATCACCACGGGAAGCCAGGGTGAAACAATGGCAGCCTTATCCAGGATGGCAAACGGCACCCACCGGAAGGTTTCCATCAAACCGACAGATACCATCGTGTTCAGTTCCAGCCCGATTCCGGGAAATGAGAAAAATGTTTCAAACATTATGAACGAGCTGGCTATGAAGGGAGCAAAAGTCGTGTTCCAGGATACTCATGTATCCGGGCATGCGTGCAGAGAAGAGATCCGCCTGATCTATGCCCTCACGAAGCCCCAGTATGCAATACCGGTACACGGAGAGTACCGCCATCTGGTGCGTCACAGTGAGCTGGCTTTGGAAATGGGAATTCCGAAAGAGAATGTTTTTGTTATGGAAGAGGGAGACGTTCTGGAACTAAACAAGAAAGCCGGAAAAGTCACCGGAAAAGTCCCTGCCCAGGGAATCCTCGTAGACGGACTGGGCATCGGGGATGTAGGAAATATTGTGCTGAACGACAGAAGACAGCTGTCACAAAATGGCCTGATCATTGTGACTGTGACTTTGGAAAAACACGGAAACAGCATTTTGGCAGGTCCGGATATCGTATCCCGCGGTTTTGTCTACGTGAGAGAATCTGAAAGCCTCATGGAAGGAGCCAGACAGGTTGTGGAAGATGCGGTGGAAGGCTGTCTTACAAAGAACATTACCGACTGGGGCAAGTTAAAGTCCTGTATCCGGGACACGCTGAGCAATTATATCTGGAAGAAGACGAAGAGGGATCCGATGATCCTTCCGATCATTACAGAAGTATAAAGCTTTACGCGGGGAAGGAAAGTGCAAAGACAGATGATGACAAAGGATGAAGAGAGAAAAAACAATAGAGATGACCTGTTCCGGCTTTTTTGGAAGGTGGTCCATCAGATCCTGATTATAGGTCTGATCGTTGGATTATTTTTCGGCATGTATTCTTTTGCTTATCATGCTTTCTCAAACGAGGCATATGACGCTTCCAGCACCAGGAAGATTCAGGTGGTAATCTCTAAGGGAGACGGGACCGGACAGGTGGCCGATCAGCTTTATGAGAAGCATCTGATCATCGGTAAAAACAGATTTAAAGTAAGAAAATTTTTCTCGAAATATAGTGAAACGGAGTTTGTTCCCGGAAAGTACAGCCTGTCACAGTCTCAGGGAATTGATGAGATTATGGCTGTGCTGTGCGGGGATGTCCGTGAAAGGGAGAAAAAATGATTGTAGATGAAAATGTAACAGATTATCTCCGCTCATTGATCCGGGAGGAGGACGCTTTTCTTGAGAGGATTGAACGCGAAGCCAGGAAGAATCATGTGCCGATCGTGAAGCCCGAGACAAAAGAGTTTCTGAAATTATTAGTGCTGATGAAGCAGCCGATGAAAATCCTGGAGGTCGGAACGGCTGTGGGATTTTCATCTCTTTATATGCACAAGTTTCAGCCGGAGGGCGGGACTGTCGTAACCATTGAACGAAACGAAGGAAGGATACTGAAAGCTGAGGCAAATTTTGCCGAAGCGGGAGTGCAGAACGCAGTGACTCTTTTAAAAGGGGATGCCGTCCAGATCTTAAAAGAACTATCCGGAACCTTTGATTTTATTTTTATGGATGCGGCCAAAGGCCAGTATATCCGTTTTTTTGAGCACATTTTACGTCTGCTTCCTGCGGGAGGCATTTTAGTTTCCGACAATGTGCTTCAGGATGGGGATATCGTAAGATCCAGGTATGCGGTGGAACGCAGAGACCGGACCATTCACAAGCGGATGCGGGAGTACTTATATACACTGAAAAACCATCCTTTGCTGGAGACATCTGTGCTTCCTGTGGGAGACGGGGTGGCAGTGAGTATGAAAACAGGAGAGTAACATGAGAAAAACAGAACTGCTGATACCAGCAAGCAATTTGGAAGTACTGAAAGTAGCTGTGCTCTACGGAGCAGATGCGGTTTATATCGGAGGAGAAATGTACGGGCTCAGGGCAAAAGCCAAAAATTTCTCTATGGACGATGTAAGGGAAGGAATCTGTTTTGCCCATGAGCACGGAGTCAGAGTTTATATAACAGCCAACATCGTGGCTCATAACGGAGACCTTAGCGGTATCCGGGAATATTTCAGGGAGCTTAGGAACATAAAGCCGGACGGACTGATCATTTCCGATCCCGGTGTTTTCATGATCGCCAAAGAGGAATGTCCGGAGATTGAACGCCACATCAGCACACAGGCCAACAGCACCAACTATGCCACTTATAAATTTTGGCAGGAACAGGGCGCATCCCGTGTGGTGGCTGCCAGAGAGCTTTCTCTTCGGGAGATCAAAGAGATCAGGGAGCATATCCCGGATGATCTTGAGATTGAGGCATTTGTCCATGGGGCCATGTGTATTTCCCATTCGGGGCGCTGTCTTTTAAGCAATTATTTTACCGGACAGAATGCCAACAAAGGGGCGTGCACCCATCCGTGCAGGTGGAAGTATTCTGTGGTGGAGGAGACCAGGCCGGGCGAATATATGCCGGTGTATGAGAATGAACGGGGGACTTATATTTTTAATTCCAAGGATCTATGCATGATCGAACACATAGATGACCTGATCGGCGCAGGAATCGACAGCCTGAAGATCGAAGGAAGAATGAAGACTGCCCTCTATGTGGCGGCGGTTGCGAGAACTTACCGAAAAGCGATTGACGATTACAGGGAGTCACCGGAGAAATATTTTGCCAATATGGATTATTACAGGCAGGAGATTTCCAAGTGCACTTACCGGCAGTTTACAACCGGATTCTATTATGGGAAGACAGATGAACATGCTCAGATTTATGACAGCAATACTTATGTGAAAGAATATACCTATATCGGCATCGTGCAGGGACACAATGAAAAGGGATTTGCGCTGCTGGAACAGAAAAATAAGTTCCTCACAGGCGAGACCATCGAGGTCATGATACCGGGAGGAGAAAACCTCCAGGTGACCGTAAAAGCGATCGAGGATGAGGATGGCGTTTCCATGGAGAGTGCGCCTCACCCGAGACAGATGATCTATGTGGATTTCGGAGAAGAAATTCCGGAAGGATATCTGCTCAGACGAAAAGAAGAATAAAGTGAAGTTTCAAAACATCGGCAAAAAATATTGCCGATGTTTTTTTAACATGACATGGGATGACAAGTTCAAGGTGATATTATTCCTATTAGGAAGGGAGATGAAATTTCTTATGAAATATGAATGGAGAAAACAGGAGAAAGAGATTTACAGCGCAAAGCAGGAGCCGTCTCTGATCAGGATGCCGGTGCAGAACTATATTATGATCTGCGGGGAAGGTGATCCGAATAAAGAAGATTTTTCTGAGAGAGTCGGAGTTTTATATTCACTTGCATATCAGATCAAGAACGGATATAAAAAAGCCTGTCTTGACGGTTCGGCAGACAGGATAGACGGTTTATATGATGACTATGTAGTTTATCCGCTGGAAGGAGTATGGACGACTTCTGATCCAGAGCATCCTTTGGACAAAGACCGCTTTGTCTACCGGATTATGCTGAAGCAGCCGGACGTGATGACAGAGCAGATGTTTAAAAAAGCGTATGATGCAGTTGCCCGAAAGAAGCCTCATCAGCTGCTTAAAGAGGTGGAGTTTTTCTCTCAGGAGGAAGGGCTGTGTGCTCAGATCATGCATAAGGGGCCATTCGGCGATGAACCGGAATCCTTTGCGAAGATGGATGAGTTTATCAAAGAGAAGGGATATGAAAGACGGAATCACTGGCACCGGGAAATCTATGTGGCAGGGGCCAGACAGGCCGATTCAAAGAATAAAAAGACGATCCTCAGATACACTTTGAAGGTATAAAGAAATGCTGTAAAATAGATGCAGGTTCATCTGTTTTACAGCATTTTCAGTATTTTGGACGAAATAATATTCGGTACAGCAAGTATACAATGATCAGCCCGGACAGAACAAATCCGATAAAACTGATCCAGGGGATACCGAAGATCAGAGGTCTCAGCTCTGTCATACAAAGCAGGACTGCACCAAGAAATAGAGCGGATGAGACGATCCCGAGCACAAGGTAACCGACAGATTGACGAAAAGTTTTCATAAAATCATTTGCGTCTGTAAGTTCCATATTTAATTTTGTCTGCCCGTTTTTTGTAATATTTAACAGGTCAGAAAGCTGGGACGGGATCTCCATGGATTTATCAAGGGATGCATAAGCTGTCCGGCCCCGGTGGATTAATTCCTTCTTCCAGTTAAAATGATCATATATCATAGAAGACATATGCATGGAAAGAATGGAGAGCATGTTGACTTCAGGGGAGCAGGCGGCCAGAGTGCCCTCCATAGTGATCATACTCCTGCCGAGAAGTGTGATATCCGGGCTGATGGCGATCTTATGCTTTTTTACAAGATCCAGGAGCTTCTCGATCAAATCGCCCAGGCGCATCTCGCCGAAGTCTAAAGTCATATAACGGCTGACGATGTCATCCACGTCCGTATAGAGCCTGGCATGATTGATGCGGTCTTTTGGCTCTCCCAGGGTGAGGAGGACATTTTTCAGTGTATAGATGTCGTGCATTAACAGTGCTGTAATAGCTTTTCGCAGCAGCTGTTTATAGTGTTCAGACAGATGTCCTGTCATGCCAAGGTCCAGCCAGGCAATCTTTCCTCCCGCAATCCACAGATTACCCGGATGAGGGTCCGCGTGGAAAAAACCATCTTCCAGGATCTGCTTACAATAATTTTCCGCAGCTTTTTCGCCAATCTCCGTCATGTCATATCCGGCCTTTCGGAGTGCATCAATATGATCGATCTGGATGCCGTCGATATAGGTCATAGTGAGCAGACGGGGTGTAGTAAACTCGGTGAGCACCTGCGGGCAGGTGACATAGGCAATGTCTTTTTGATGTTCATAAAACCGCACCAGATTGTCCGCTTCTCTTATAAAATCCATCTCTTCCTGAGAAGTTTTCCAAAGTTCATCCAGTATCGTATGAAAATCGATCAGGTCACCGGTACCCATGGCGATTTTCATGATTTTGGCGGCTTTTTTCAGCAGATGAATATCATTTTCCATGGTTTCCCGGATATGAGGCCGCTGGACTTTGATCACAACTCGTCCGCCGTCTGCAAGCACCGCTAAGTGAACCTGTGCAATAGAAGCAGAGCCTAACGGATCTGGCTGGATCTCAGAAAATACAGATTCCAGGGGACGGCAGAGTTCCTGTTCGACCACCTGTTTCACCAGAGAAAAGTCCAGTGGTTTTACTTCAGTCCTGAGTTTTTTTAATTCTGTACAGTATGCTTCTGGAAGCATGTCAGAGCGCATGGACATAATCTGTCCCAGCTTGACATATGTGGGCCCCAGGTCTTCCAGAATCTCTTTCAGCTTTTGAGGGGTCATCCCCCTTGAGAGATGATGCCTTTTTAATACTGTGAGAATATCGAGAAGCCGCCGGTTAGAGACATCACTGCTCATCTTCTTTTGATTCCTCCGGGGTATCTTCCGGAGTATTTTCAGATGCCTGCTTTTTTGCCTCGATTCTATCCATTAAACGGTCCAGATCTTCCTCAGACATATCATCCACCGCATCTATCAAGTCTCCATAGTCTTTCACAACATTTACAGTCACATGATCTTTCAGTTTTTGTTTTGCTTTATGCTTTAGCTCTTCATTTACGACCTTCCCCTGTTCTACGGTGAGTTCCCCTTTCTTTACAAGATCCTCGACGATATCTTTGGCGGAATCCGCGGTTGCAGCCATAGCACCGATACCGGCCAGCAGAACCTTCTTCATACCTTCTCCAAAATCCATAAAAACCATCCTTTCTGCAAAAAAACAAAGAGATAAACACGTTTCAAACTATATAATAAGTATACCTTATCGCGCGAAGCGCGTCCACCCGAGAGACATTTTCTGCATGATTTCCGTTCTGCTCTTAGAATGCCTCATTCCAATCACGCAAAAAATGGACGTAATGCCTGCTGGATATGTGTTTTTTAACGAAAAAAGAGATTGCTGAACAGACTTTTTTGTTTCGAAGGAATTTTTATATGGCTCGCAGATGTACACTATTGACTTTCCGACATATGTGTCGTATATTGAAGTTATAGACACATATGTCGGAAAGGAGGGTTCCGTGAATAAGAGAGGTGAAGCGACGAGGAGACGGATCAGGGAGAAAGCCTGTCTTTTGTTCGCAGAGAAGGGTTTTAAAGAAGTTACAATGAAAGATATTTGTGAGATCACGGGGTTAAGCCGGGGAGGCTTGTATGGGCATTATGAGAACACAAAACAGATTTTTAAAGAAATCGTGGATGAAATGATGAATTCCCAGGATGAAGAATTTCGTTCAAAAATGAGACTGGGACTTTCTGCGGTTCATATTCTGGATGATATCCTGAAACGCTACCAGGAGGAAATGATCGACAGGGAAGGCTCTTTGAGCACTGCGATTTATGAATATTTCAGCATAAAGGAAAATGCCGCCGGGGAGAATGCCTTGTACCGTCAGTATTTAGCGTCATTTGATACATGGAAGAGTTTTCTTCAATATGGAATTGACCGGAAGGAATTCTATCCTGTCGATATACCGGCAGTGTTTGACCTGATCATTTTTTCCTATCAGGGAGTAAGAATGTACAGCAGACTCATGCCGGTCAACAGAGAAGTACCGGAAAGAATGATGAAGGAAATCCGAAATTTATTAGTGAGAAAGGAATAAAAGATATGGCAACGATATTTGAACGCTGGGACAGTGCAAAAACGGCTCTGATAAATCCATGGAATGTTATAGAAGAAAAACCGGATTTTCCGGAGGTATGCATTACCACTTTTTCGGCGAATATGATCGATCGGCTGGCTGAATCAAGAGATGGAAAAAAGATCGCAGAATTGTGCAGTGCAAACGGGAATCTTCCGGTCTATGAAATACGTTATGGCGGAAAGCGTATTGCGGTTTTTTTATCAAGAGTGGGGGCCCCTGCCTGTGCGGCCGGTTTAGAAGAAATCATAGCAATGGGAGCGAAAAAGATCGTGATGTTTGGATGCTGCGGGGTCCTGAACCAGTCCGCTGTCCAGGATAAAATCATTGTCCCTGTTTCCGCGGTAAGAGATGAGGGAACCAGCTATCATTATATGCCGGCCAGTGAGGAGATCCATGCGGAGACATCGTCTGTAAATATATTAAAGAATAGTTTAAAAAAATGCGGAATGTCTTATGTGACCGGCAAGACATGGACCACGGATGCGGTTTACAGGGAAACCCAGAGTGTAATAGAAGAGCGCAGAGAACAGGGATGCCTTGCAGTTGAGATGGAATGTTCTGCTGCTTTGGCGGTCACCCAGTTTCGGAAGATTCCATTTGTTCAATTTTTATACGGTGCGGATCATCTGCATGCAGACAGATGGGAGCAAAGAGATCTGGCAGAGTACGGTATCAGAAATTTTAAGAAATACATGCAACTTGCGTTTGAATGTGCCTTAGCCCTGTAACAGAAAGGCTTTCCCGGGGACGGCATTTCCGATATAATATATAAAAACAGACAGAACAAAAAGAAGCATCGTTAGAAAAGGAGCATTCGTCATGAAAAAAATTAGTGAAGTCAGCAGACTGACAGATAATCCACATCTGAATCTGTATCATTTAAAAGGCACAAACCGGGTTGGAAAACCGTTGAATTACTATATCGCTTCCAGGGTGAAAAATATGGAACGGCTGAAATTAAAGACAAAGCGCAATGATCCGGACGGCATTATTGTTTACAGCCTCTACGGTGAAAAACGGGACAGGGTCGTGCTGGTCAGGCAGTACCGGTATTCGATCGATGATTATATCTATGAATTTCCGGCAGGTCTGGTGGAAGAAGGAGAAGACTACCGGGAGGCAGGAATCAGGGAGCTGAAGGAAGAAACAGGACTTTCTCTGGAGCTGATCGATGCAGACCCGATGTTTGAAAAGCCCGGATTCATGTCTGTCGGCATGACAGATGAGTCCTGTGCCACCATTTATGGATACGCCAGCGGGACACCGAGTAAGAAGGGACAGGAAGACTCCGAAGAGATTGAGATCGTATTGGCAGACAGAGAAGAAGTAAAAAGGATTCTTAAAGAAGAACATGTGGCCATCATGTGTGCCTATATGCTTATGCACTTTTTACAGGATAAGGAGCCTTTTGATTTTCTGAATTTATAATGGACATTAGCAGCTGAGGATACAAAAATGATACAAGGATCTGTTATATTTTTCGACAAATAAATGAAAAGCAGAGGAGAGGAATATGAACCGTATTTTAATCGTCGAGGATGAGCCGGCTATATCTAATTTAATCCAGATGAATCTTGCGGCAGCGGGATACTGCTGTGACTGTGCCTTTGACGGGGCTGAGGCGGCCGACCGGCTGGAACAGGAGGGATTTGATCTGATTCTTTTGGATATCATGCTGCCGGAGATAGACGGCTATGAGCTGATGGACTACATCAGGCCGCTTGAGATTCCGGTCATATTTCTTACGGCCAAGGCCAATACAGAAGATAAAGTAAAGGGACTGAAGGCAGGGGCAGACGATTATCTGACCAAGCCATTTGAAATTGCGGAACTGCTGGCCAGGGTAGAGACGGTCCTCAGGCGCTGTCAGAAGACAGAAAGCCGTCTGAAGGAAGGAGACCTGGAGATTGATATGTCCGCAAGAATTGTAAAAAAACAGGGGCAGCCTGTAAATCTGACAGTCAAAGAATATGAACTGCTGCTGCTCCTGATACAGAATAAAAACATTGCCTTATTCAGGGACTTTATCTATGAGAAGATCTGGGGCAGCGGATACATGGGGGACAGCAGGACAGTCGATCTGCACGTGCAGCGACTGAGAAAAAAGATCGGATGGGAACACAAAATAAAAACGGTCTATAAGGTAGGCTACCGCCTGGAGGATTCGCAATGAAGTTTTCCTGGAAAGTATTTTTAAGCATTATTTCACTTACTATGCTCACATTCAGTGTTGGCGGGTATTTTTTGATCCAGTCTTCTTTTCAGTCATCTCTGCGCCAGACCGCAGAGATGTCATATCAGGAAAACAATATTTTCCGGGCAACTTTGGGGGCTTCTATTGCCGTATCTCCTCCGGACAGCGGTTCACCTAAAAACACGGTTAAAAAGCTGGCCGGATCAATCAGTCTCTCGTCACCGGGAAAAGAAAGAAAATTTCGGATATGTGACAGTTCCTTCCGGGAGCTGTTTTCGGATCTGAGTTTTCGTGTACCAGATCAAGTAATGAAGGCGCTGGACGAAAAACATACAGGATACTCCATTCTTAAACAGGACGGCAGGTATTATCTGCAGTCGGCATGCCGCTTCACCGTAGATGAAGAAGTATTTTACCTGGAAAATGTACGAGATATTACCCCGATTTATGAATTAAAAGAAAATCAGATGAAGCTGTATCAGAAGATTTCCGTTATTCTGGTCGTAACTTTGGGAATTGCTGTCTTTTGCCTGTCCAGATGGCTGACCCAGCCTTTGCGGATCCTTTCCCGGGCAGTCAGAAACTTCGCAGCAGGTGATTTAAAGATTCGATCGGAGGTGGTGTCCGAGGATGAGATCGGTTCTCTCGCCGGAGATTTTAACACAATGGCAGAGCAGCTGGAACAAAAGATCTGTGAACTTGAAGATTCTGCGCTGCGCCAGGAGATGTTTATGGGAAGCTTTGCACATGAACTGAAAACGCCTATGACTTCTATCATAGGATACGCAGATACCCTGCGGTCCAGAGGACTCAGTGAGGAGCAGAGATTTCAGGCGGCGAATTATATTTTTGAGGAGGGGAAGCGTCTGGAGGCTTTGTCTCTGAAGCTGATGGACCTGATCGTTCTGGACAAGCAGAAAATTTCCATGAGACCGGTCCCGGCAGCTGAGCTGTCTGAAAGAGTCATTCATCTCACAGAGCCTCTTTTAAAAGCATCAGGTATCCAGCTTGAAACTTCTTTTGAAGAGGGGATCATATGGGGAGAACCGGATCTGCTGCAGAGTCTCTGTGTGAATCTTTTGGATAATGCCAGGAAAGCAGTGGATGCCGACGGACTGATCCGTTTTGAAGGGAGATCAGATGAAAACGGCTATACCCTTGTGATAAAAGACAACGGAAGGGGAATGCTCAGAGAAGATATGAACAGAATAACGGAAGCGTTCTATATGGCAGATAAGTCCAGAGCAAGAAAAGAAGGCGGAGCGGGGCTTGGACTTTCTCTCTGCCGCCGGATCGTGGAACTGCACGGCGGAACGATGGAATTTGAGAGCCGGCTGGAAATAGGAACGGCAGTCACCGTTCAGCTCAGAAAGGAGAGGTCCGATGAAATTTAAGAATATTTTGATCTGCTTTTTTTCAGCGGTCCTGGCAGCCTCCTGTATTCTATGGCCGTCTCTGATATCGGGGTATCAGGATAAGAAAATGAGAGGCCGGGTGGAACTGGACAAGGTGGAAGATACATCGGAAATCCGGACAGATACCTTAACTATAGAGGAAAAATTATCACTCATTGCGGAAGCAGATAACTCAGCGGAGGAGATTGCCGTGACGAACCAGACTTATGAGTGGGGATCGGCAGAGATAGACGAACTCAAAAACGTTTGTATGAAAGAATTAAAACAACTAAAAGAAATGGGAATGTTTCCAAAGCTTGCTTTGAATAAGAATACAATGATGTTTTATGAAACCACAACGACTTGTCTGGATACAAAAAATTATGCAAGACGTCTGAGAATTCACAGCGTGACGGTACAATCAGGGGATCAGAGTTTAGTGGCGGTCATTGATGATTCTTCACATAAGATTTTGAGTATCGACAGTGTAAAAGGAGCCGGAATCAAGCCTTCGGATGCTGAGAAGATCATAGGGATCTGGGGCCGGTATCTTGGTTTGAAAGAAACAAACAAAATGGCTGCGGTAAAAAACAACTATTTTGTAACATACAGGTCAGGCAGTGAAAAAGTATACTATTTATTTATATTCTTCAGCAAAAAGTTTGCGGAAGAAGGGGAATTTTATATTCATCCTGAGGGAAATGGCGGAGATCAAAACAGTGTCAGCAGATGATACAACTTCGATGGAATTTTGACTGAATTGTGATACAAGGTCCGGGTATGATAATACCAGAGATCATATTCTCTGGAAAGAAGGATGACGGACTAATGAGAAAGAAACAATATATACGGAGGAGACATAAGTATTTTGTACTGCTTATATTAGAGATCATAGGCACCTGGTTCCTGACGGTCCTCGTGATACAGTACTGTACTTCTACGCAGCAGCCGGTAAAGAATACCATACCGGTCAGCAGATTTGTAAGGCCAAAACAAAAAGAACAAACAGTTCATATTCCCTGGAACCTAATCTTAATAAATCATGAAAATTATGTGCCGGATGGTTTTCAG
Organism: Anaerostipes sp. AF04-45; assembly: GCF_003461725.1. NCBI lineage: Bacteria > Bacillati > Bacillota > Clostridia > Lachnospirales > Lachnospiraceae > Anaerostipes > Anaerostipes sp. AF04-45. Next base: position 65,404 of record NZ_QTXQ01000006.1, on the reverse strand, counting down.
CCTGACCTGACTACATTAAATAATGGGTGCCAGGTAGACCGGAGGATACTGCCGGATCTGCAGAAAATGATGAATGCGGCCAGAAAAAGAGGGCTTTATCCCTCCGTCTGTTCTGCATACCGGACAGAAGAGCGCCAGACATATCTTCTGGAGCGCGATATCAATAAGTATTTGAATCAGGGATGTACGGAGGCTGAGGCCAGGAAGAAGGCATCCAGATGGGTTGCGCTTCCGGGCCGGAGTGAACATCAGACGGGGCTGGCAGTGGATATCGTTGCAGTTGATTATCCAGTGCTTGATGAGACACAGGAAAAGAGGGAAGAACAGCAGTGGCTTATGGAAAACAGCTGGAAATACGGTTTTATTCTCAGGTATCCAAAGAATAAAACAAATATTACAAAAATCGGATATGAGCCGTGGCATTACCGGTATGTGGGCAGGAAAGCCGCAAAGGAAATGAAAAAGAATAACATGTGCCTTGAGGAATATATAAAACATGTGTCTGGGGGGAATGTATAAAATACGGTTTGCCCTGTGGGTATGAGAAAAAGGTCATTCTCTGTCACTACAAGGAGAATGGCCTTTTTATAATGATTTTTCTTTCAGATTTACTTCACCTTTTTGAAATAATTTCCTGCGAGGATACAAGTTTTTATAGTTTTTCCGCTCTTGCTTTCATAGGACGATGTATCAATTGGGATACCATATACATCCACAAAGTCAGATTCAAAAATATTCTCTAATTCATCCAGATAATACACGATGCATACATGTTTTCCGGAACGATCTATCAGAAGAATCTCATTGTAATCATATCCGAATGCAGAGTAAGAATCCATTTGCACAATATAATAATCGGATAACCGTACAATTTTATCTCCGTATTGATCCGGATGTTTGAAGATCTACTGATACTTGATCGAAGTATCTGTATATTTTTTTGTCTGTTTTAAATTCTTTGCAGGGAATAGTTCCTCATGGCCGGAAATAAATTCCTGTGCCTTGTAGGAAATAGAAAAGGGCATACTGGAGAGTGAACCAAGCGTATTAAAAAATTCCAGTACATTTGGTGTAAAATAACCTTTGGTAAAAGTGCCTGCCTGTTTGGGATAATCTTTGTCGTCAAACACTAATTCTCCGGTTCCTTCCGGCAGATTGTTTTTCCAGAGGCCGGTATAGGTAGATTTTAGATTGGCCGGACTCTGAACTTTGTATTTGCCGCTGCCATGAAATTTTCCGTTCAATGTCTCTCCATCATATACACCGGTTGTATCTGTGGCGCTGAGTTTGACTTTGGCAAGGTTTGTTTTTACAGAACCTTTGCCTTCCGGACGGCCTTTAGAGAAATTTCCCTTGTAGGTGAGATATTGTTTGTTCTTTTTAAAGACAAAAGTGCCTTTGCCTTCTGGTTTTTTGTCTTTCAGAGTTCCCGAAAACTTTCCTTTCAAATCTTTGTCAAAAAAAGATAGGGTCATTTCTTCATTTTCTACACGGTTGGAACATCCGGTGAGACAGAAGACCAATAAGATAAAAACAGCTGTAAACTTTAAATTTTTCATAGTTTTCCCCTCCGTATTGCTACTGGTGTTTTAAGAAACTGCCTGCTACAATCAGTACTTTTATTTTTTGCCGGACTGCATTGTATACTCTGCAGAGGAAAGAGGAAGTCAATATACGGTCTGAGTGCTGTTGAAAGAAACATCCTTTAAAGGGTCCAGGCAGATAACGTATATGTATGCATTCTCAGAGGGCAGACCAAGAAGAACCAGAGATAGATTTCTGCCAAAGACTTTTTCATTCAGCTCGGTATTCAGAACTGTATAGTCAGAAAATTTCATAAGTTCATCGCCGTAATCACCGGATTTTTTTAAAACATCATGGTGACTGAGCGAAGAATCCACATAAGGTGCCAGATCAGTTTCTTTTTTTGCCATAAATAAGGAATCATTTTTTCTATAAATGTTTTTGCTTTTGGAGAAATTTTATATTCGATCTCTTCAAAAGTCCCCATCGTTTGATAGATTTTAAAAGTGGTGGGATCAAAATAACCGGTGTCAAAATGGCCGGTCATAGCCCATTTTCCTCCGACAGAGAAGTCAAGACGTCCTTTGCCGTTTGCCATGTTCGCATGCCAGCTTCCTTGATAGACGGCGTTTTTGAAGTCTTTTGGAGACACAAATTCAAATCTTCCTTTTTTACTGGCTTTGCCGCCGGAGACAATGCCTTTGTAGCGCCCTTCACATTTTTTTTCAATAAAATAGGCTGTCATCAGGTTTGTATCAAGGGTTCCTTCTCCGGACATTTTACCATTTGAGATTATGCCTTTGTAGGCGAGGTAATCATCTCCCTTTTTATAGGAAAAAGTTCCTTTCGTTGGCTTGTCATTTTTCATGAGACCGGTATACTGGCCCTCATATTTCTTGTTCTGGTATTCCAATGTGACCGTCTTGTTTTTGACTTTTTTCTTTTTTTGCACACCCTGCGGTCAGAAGGCACAAAAGGCATAATAATGCTGCGATTTTTAATTTCTTCATATTCTCTCATCTCCTGTATTGTTTTTACATTATCATACCACAGATCAGAGAATTTGTTTATGTTCCCGAGGGTTGTTTTAAGGTTTAATATATGAAAAACCTTCCGTCTGCCGAAGAGCAATTTCCACTACACCTGCCGGGACAATTTCAACAAACGGCAGCAGAAGTTCAGGAGAAATATGGTTTCCGCGCAGTGCATTGCGGCAGGCACAGATCCGAATGTTTGAGGAAAGAGAAAGCAGAGCATTTTTAAAACCCATCTTTTCTGAGACGGCATCCTGAAGTTCACAGACAGCCGGGCCGTTTGCCACCAGCTCGATTCGGTAATGCATGGCTTCCTGATCAAAATATTGAATCATATTTTGTATATTTCCCAGAACCATTGCCCACTTTAAACTCTCATCAATATGAAATAAAACATTCATAGCATACCTCCTGAATAAAATATATGATATTGTAAGTTTAACACATTTGAGAGAACCCTTACAGCAGATGAAATATCTTTTAGAGGGAAAAGCACTATTGGACAGAGGAAGGCATACAATGTTAAAAAGGCTTGGAGGTTGCTTTACTTGCAGGCATTTTTAGAACCGCTGTCACAGGAAGAGGAACAATATTACTTGAAGAAAAGCCGCCTGGGGGACATGGAGGCCAGGAACATATTAGTAGAACACAATCTCCGTCTGGTTGCCCATATTGTTAAAAAATATAATAACTTTGACAGGGATAAGGACGATCTGATATCCGTGGGAACGATTGGGCTGATTAAAGCGATCAATACCTATAACATGGAGAAAGGGCACCGGCTGGTGACCTATGCTTCCCGATGCATTGAAAATGAACTGCTCATGATGCTGAGACAGGAAAGAAAAAGTGCAAAGGACACTTCGTTATATGAGCCGATTGGGATTGACAAAGAGGGGAATGAAATTAATCTTTTGGATGTACTGGGGGCGGATGAAAACGATATCGTAGATGAACTGGACCTGAAGGAGAAAATCAGAGACTTGTATAAAATGGTGGATGAGATGGAACCGTCCAGAGAGAAAACGACTCTGATTATGAGATACGGATTATATGGCAAAAAACCCATGACTCAGAAAGAGGTGGCAAAAGAACTTCATATATCGAGATCTTATGTGAGCCGTATTGAAAAAAAAGCTGTTGAGAAGATAAAAAGAAGGTTAAAATTATAATTAGGTTATCTGCCGGAATTGTAAGTTAGATTCCGGCAGTTTCCATTATCTGAAAGTAAACTTAAGTTGATAGAACCCCGAGAAACAGATATAATTGAAAAAACAGAAACAGCCAAAGCCGGGGAGAAAATAAATGAGTATGGAAATTGCAAGACTGTATCGTTCAAGGATTCAGGAGGCCGTGGATCTGGTGTGGGAAACCTTTTTGAAATTTGAAGCACCGGAGTATTCGGAAGAAGGAATCCTTACATTTCATGATTTTATCCGCAATGAGAGAGAATTAGAAAGATTAGAGATCTTTGGAGCGGAAATTGACGGAGCTGTCGTAGGTGTATTAGCGATGAGGGGAAATCATATCAGTCTCTTTTTTGTAGAAGAAAAGATACAAAAACAGGGAATCGGACGAGCCCTTTGGAACTATTTTTTGGCACAGAGCCGGACCGAGCAAATAACAGTGAATGCTTCTCCTTATGCTGTACCAGTCTATGAAAAGCTGGGTTTTCAGGCTGTGGATGACGAACAGCTTACAGATGGGATACGGTATACGCCTATGACACTGAATAGATGAGGGATATAGAAACCAAAATTTATGGAGAAGAATTTCATGAAGTTAGAAATCAGAGAACTGGATAAAAGAGACCATAAAAAAGCAGTTCAATTTGCGGTGAAAGGGATGCATTTTGACTGGTACATGGATAGTAAACTCTTGCTGAATTTATACGGCAGATATTTTTGGTATTTGTCGCTTGCCCGTGCAACTCAGGTGATTGCAGCATATGCGGGGGATATGTTTGCAGGAGTACTGCTTGCTGAAATCAAAGGTGAGGATAAGAAATACCGTTCTTTTTGGAAATCGTTTTACGTGAAAGTATTTGATGTTTTGCAGAACCTTTTTGCGAGAGGAGGTTCCGGCGTCTATGATGAGGCAAACAGGGAAATGTTTACATGTTACTGTAAACAAACTTCGCCGGACGGAGAGATTTTGTTCCTGGCCGCCAATCCTGAGATGAAAGCCAAAGGAACTGGAAGTTTCCTGCTTAATGAATTTGCACGAAGAGAAAAGGGAAAGAATATATATTTATATACGGATAACGCATGTACTTATCAGTTTTATGAGCGCAGGGGCTTTCAGCGTGCCGGTGAAAAAGATGTCATACTGAAGATAGGACATAAAAAGATTGATCTCCAGTGTTTTTTGTACAGCAAAGCAGCCGAGTAAAGCAAACAGTAATTTGATTATAAATAGAGGAGACATAGTATGGAAACAAACCAATATCTGATAAACCATTACAGCAGTTTCAATGAGGATGCCCGTCTTATGTCAAAGCATGGATCAGTTGAATTCCTTACTACTATGCGTTACATAGACAAGTATATAAAACCCGATGACCGTGTACTGGAAATCGGAGCGGGAACCGGCCGCTATTCACATGCACTGGCGCATCAGGGATATGCAGTTGATGCGGTGGAGCTGGTGGAACATAACATTGAAATGTTCCGGAAAAATATTCAGCCGGATGAGACGATCACGGTTACTCAGGGGAATGCCCTTGATTTATCCGATTTTTCGGACAGCCAATATGATATAACGCTGCTGTTAGGTCCACTGTACCATCTTTACACCAAAGAAGACAAGAGACAGGCTCTTTCTGAGGCGATCCGCGTGACAAAACAGGGAGGGGTGATCTTTGCAGCACATGTGATATCCGATGGATGTCTCCTCGACGAAGGATTTAACCGCGGCAATATCAACGTCTCCGAGTATATTGAGAAGGGTCTGATCGATCCGGAAACCTTTGCTTCCAGATCCCAGCCAAAAGATTTATTTGAACTTGTCCGAAAGGAGGACATTGACGAACTGATGTCTGTATTTCCTGTATCCAGACTGCATTATGCTGCGTCAGACGGCTGTTCTCTATTTATGCGAGAAGCGGTAGATGCCATGGATGATGAAACTTTTGAGATATATTTAAAATATCACTTTGCCATGTGCGAGCGCGAAGATCTTTTAGGAGTCACGAGCCATGTGATTGATATTTTTCAGAAATAAGCCATTTTGGAAGGTGAAGGATGAATATGACAGAGAAGTTTCTTATTATGATACTGCTTATTATATCGGCAGGTTCATTTGCAGCCAGTTGTTTTTACTTCAAAGAGAAGGGATTTCTATTGAATAATGCCTATCTGTTTGCATCGAAAAAGGAACGGAAAGAAATGGACAAAAAACTACATTACCGGCAGTCAGCAGTCATCTTTCTGCTGATTGGAATTATATTTTTACTGAATACACTTCAAATGATATTTGAAATCGGCTGGCTGTTTTATGCGGCGCTGGCAGTTACAATCGCCGCAGTTATTTATGCCCTTGTATCAACGATTAAGATTGAGAAAAAGAAGAAGTAAAAACGGCGCATTTCTGCCAGATCTCGATTCCATTTTCTGCACGGTTTTTGAATGACCGTGCAGAAAACAGATGGTGTCAATATCTCTGAAGAGGCGTCACCGATACGGCTCCGCTCAGATCAATATTCCTTGTGACAGAGGAATAGGTGAGACGGAATGACAACTGTGCTTCAGAAGAGATGGCCTCATTTGTTGTGAAACTGCCTGAAGCGGAAGTGTTGCGTTCCGTTCCGGCAGGTGCAAAAAATGAATAGAGCAGACGGGGGGAACCGTTGATATAAGGAAGAATCTGCATGTATCCGTCAGCTTCCGCAGTTCCCAGAAAGATAAAATCTATGAGGTAGAGATATCCTGGTTTCAGCGATATCGTTGTATCATTTTCAAGCCGGATTCCATCACCTTCCTGAAAAACAGGAAAAAAGGACACATATGTCCCGGAGGCTCCATTATATGAAGTTCCATACTGGGCATAAAAATCAATCGGTTCCGCAGGAACCGGAGCCGGGCAGCATGGAGTATGACAGCAGCATTTATCCATAAAACAACCCCTTTCTTTTACTTTATAATATGATACCAGGGTCAAAAGGTTATGGGTTTCATGCTTGTTATATAATAAATACAGAATTGTGACAAAAAAGGAGAGAGCCAGAATGAAATTAAACAAAATACATCATATTGCGATGATCGTCAGTGACTACGAGAAGTCAAAAAAGTTCTATACGGAACAGCTTGGATTTCAGATTCTCAGAGAAAATTATCGTGAGGACAGAGGAGATTATAAACTGGATTTGAAGCAGGGTGACTGTGAGCTGGAGATATTTTCAGGAAAAGGACATCCCGAAAGGCCGTCTTATCCGGAAGCATGCGGACTCAGACATCTCACGTTTCATGTTGAAGATATTGGGGAGACAATAAAAGAATTAAATGAGGCGGGAATTGAGACAGAAGATATCAGACGTGATACCTTTACAGGAAAAAAGATGACATTCTTCCATGACCCCGACGGACTTCCGTTAGAACTTCATGAATAATAAGAGAAGATAGATGAAAGAAAGGGAACCATATGATGAAGGTTCCCTTTCTTTCTATTATTATGGAATTGTTATGAAAAGAGTTTGGCGAATATTTTTTATAAGTATTCCATGTCGGAAAGAACTCTTAAAATGTTATGTCCTTCCTGAACACCGTCGATGATACGCCTTGCACGGACGCTGTCACCGATATTGATAATTTCTACGTTGGTATCCGCATATGCCTCACGGATCTCCTCCAGAACCGGAGCGTTGGCACGCATTCCGAGACATACGAATCCATAGTCAAACGGCAGGTCTTTTTCTTCACCGTCTGCCTTTACCAGGAAGGAATCAGCTTTTACTTCACAAAGAGCAGTGTTTGGCATCTGATTGACCTCATATTTTTTCATCAGTGCATTCACACCGGATTTGGAAACAGGGTCTAAATCTTTACCGATGGCAGGCATCATCTCTACGATGCTCACCTCTGCGCCTTTTGGTGCGAAATATTCTACCACATCCAGTCCCACGGCACCACCTCCGATGACAGCAACCTTTTTGCCTGTGCAGTCTTCCGGATAGTCAGCCAGATGATTGATCATGCCGGAAATAGAGGCAACCTTGGAGCCTTCTTTGTCGATATGGTCGTGAAGACCTTTAATCGGCGGAAGCAGAGGATTGGATCCTGTGGCGTTGACGATGATATTCGGGTGCAGAGCCTTGATCATCGGCAGTGTGGCTTCCTGTCCCTTGAAAATAAACAGGTTGTTTAATTTAGAAGCTCTTACCTGAAGGTAGTGAGGGAAATCAGCCAGACGTTTCTTGTCAGGAATCTTAGAGATTTCTACAGAAAGTCCTCCCAAATGATCTTCTTTTTCCAATAAGAATGTTGTACATCCTACTTCCGCAGCCGTACATGCGGCTTCCAGACCGGCAGTACCGCCTCCGATCACGACAACGTTGCATGGTTTGTTGATTTTATGCTTTTTATAATCGGCACCGTCGTTTACTGTAGGATTGATCGTACAGCGGATCGGACGGTTGACACCGATACGGTTTCCTGCGCATCCGATGTTGCAGGAGATGCATTTTCTTAATTCATCTTCGTGCCCTGTGGCAACCTTTTTCACCCAGCACGGATCTGCGATGAGACCGCGTCCCATACCGATGATGTCAGCGTCTCCGCGGGCAAGAATATCGTCAGCAACACGAGGATCACGAATATTACCCATCGTCACACACGGTTTTCCGTATTTTTCTTTGACGGCCTTTGCCATATAAGATCTCCAGCCGTCCTCTAAGTAATTGGCATCGATCTGATACTGGATGGAACCGTTTAATCCCGCAGAAACATCGAAAACATCGGCTTCTTCCTGGAAATACTGGAGGTAGTCCAAAGTATCATCCAGGGTATTTCCATGTTCCATAAACTCGTCGGCACTTAAGCGTACGAAAATCGGGAACATCGGTCCAACCTGTTTTCTGACTTCCTCTAAGACCAGTCTTGCGAATCTGGCTCTGTTTTCCGGAGAACCTCCGAATTCATCGGTTCTGACGTTTGTCGTAGGAGATAAGAACTGACTGATCAGGTAGGAATGTCCCGCATGAATCTCAATGCAGTCAAATCCTGAAGCCTGTGCGCGTGCAGCGGCCTCTCCATATTTTTTAACAATCGCGTAAATCTCATCTTTTGTGAGCGGACGAGGAATTTCTCCGCCTGCCTTAGACGGAATATCTGAAGCAGACACCGGCTGCATATTCGTACGCTTAGACTGAGCGGACGCACCTGCATGGTTTAGCTGTAATCCGATACATGCACCGTGAGAATGAACGGTCTCACAGAGCTTAAAGAAGCGGGGCATGTAATTGTCATGGTCGATTCTGATCTGAGTTGTACCGTTTGAGCCGAGAGGGGAATCTACGCTGGCATTTTCCACCATAATAAGGCCGACACCGCCTTTTGCCCTCTGTTCGTAATAATTGATATGGAGAAAACTCATCTCTCCGGTCTGTTCTCCATAGTTAGTTCCCATCGGTGTCATCATGATGCGGTTTTTCATCGTCATGTTTTTGATTGTCAGCGGACTGAAAATATTTTTATAATTGCACTTCATTGTGTACCCTCCAAAAGATTATCGATTTCTAATTAGGGTTGTTATCATTGCATTTGGGTGATCTGTAATGATAAGTTCATTATAAAGCAAAGATAATTATTTAACAAATTGATATTTTTTAAAGAATTAATAGCTTTTGTCTATTGTTTTTTTTACGAAGCCGATAAATTTCTCTACCGCAGGAATCATAATGTTATTTTTCAGGTACGCCATGTAGACGGTGTGATAAGGTTTGACGTTGCTTAAGTGAAGAATTTCCACGTCATATTCCCTCAGCGATTCCACATGGGCCACAAAGCCGACACCGAAGTTTTCGGCTACGAGAGCAGCAATGGCATTTTCGTCGGAGGTTTCAAATGCAATCTCAGGTTCCATCCGGTTCTGCCGGTAGATGGAATTTGTATACTGCCCCAGACCGGAGGTGCGGTCATATCCTATAACAGGATAGGACAGAAGATCTTCCAGCAGAACTTCTTTTTTATGCTTCAAGGGGTGCTCCAGCGGCGTGATGACAACCATCTCCTGATTAATGACCGGGACGAATTCGATCTCAGGCTCATTGGATACGTACGAGCCGAAGATGACGTCATATTTTTCGGATTTCAGATCACGGAGCATTTTGTTGGTGATTTCCTGCGTCATAGAAAAGGTGATATTGCTGGAATCTTCCGAATCCAGGAAACTGCGTACGAGGTGGGGAATATACGATTTGGCGAGGGGAAACACGTAGGCCAGGTCGATGTGGCCTCCTTTGGCGTTGGCCAGAGCCTTCATTTTGTCCTCGGCAATCTTTACTTCTTCGAGTATTTTATTAACATGTTCTAAAAAGATCTTGCCGTACTTGGTCAGCTCGATGTTTCTTCCGTTTTTCCGAAAGAGAGGAAGCCCCAGTTCCTCTTCTAAATTGGCGATGGAGCGGCTCAGACTGGGCTGGGATACATTCAATTCTCTGGCTGCCTGGTGATAATGCTGCAGGGTTGCGATTTTTTGAAAATATGAAAGCTGGTTTAGATTCATAGAGATTACCTCATTTCTGTGGAAAGTGCAGTGCTATTTATATAAGGAAGCATAACATGAATGATAGCAAAATACTATTAAAAAGTATTAAAAGATGTATTAGAAGTATCAATAAGATCCGTGTATAATAGTTTTTGTAAGGTTGTTAAAAAATTAACTTTTGGGTGAAGAAACAACAGGGTAAGTAAAAAAGGAGAATGACACATGGCAGAGAGAATTACAGGACATACAGAATTGATCGGGCTGATGGCATATCCGATCAGACATTCCAGCTCACCGGCAATGCACAATGAAGCATTTGCCACATTAGGACTTGACTATGCATATTTGGCGTTTGAAGTTGACAATGACACATTAGAGGATGCGGTAAAAGGACTGCGCGCCTTGAAACTGAAAGGTTCCAACGTTTCTATGCCGAACAAGACAGTCGTAGGCAAATACTTAGATAAGCTTTCACCGGCAGCAGAAATGGCCGGAGCAGTCAACACGATCGTCAATGAAGACGGAGTTTTGACAGGACATATCACCGACGGAATCGGCTACATGCAGTCATTGAAAGACAATGACATCGATGTGATCGGTAAAAAAATGACAATCACAGGGGCAGGCGGAGCAGCAACGGCAATCGAAATCCAGGCGGCATTAGACGGTGTCAAAGAAATGTCAATCTTTAATATTAAAGATAAGTTCTGGGAGAACGCGGAGAAAACTGTTGAGAAGATCCGTGCAAACACAGACTGCATCGTAAATCTTTACGACCTTGATGATAAAGATAAATTAAAAGAAGAGATCGCAGACAGCTATCTGTTCGCACAGGCAACAGGTGTGGGAATGAAACCTTTAGAGGGACAATCAGTAATTCCTGACGCGTCATTCTTACGTCCGGACTTGATTGTCACTGATACAATTTATGCACCGAGAGAGACTGCACTTTTAAAGATGGCAAAAGAAGCCGGATGCAAGACAATGAACGGTCTTGGTATGATGCTGTTCCAGGGAGACGCTGCATTCCACCTGTGGACCGGAAAACATATGCCGATCGATCACATGAAAGAAGTATTGGATATTAAATACGACTAAACTTAGAGAGGAAATTTGAGAGGAATCAATTATGAACAAAAAATATTATCCCAGTGCGTTTATCTTATATTTAAATTATTTTATCCATGGTATCGGAGCATCTGTCTTAGGACAGGTGGCAGTAAAAGAAACCCTGGTAAAACAGTGGGGAGCATCAGACATCGGTCTTGTTACAATGGTAGCTGCCGCATTAGGATTGGGAAGGCTGATTGCCCTTCCGTTTGCAGGACCTCTTTCTGATAAGCTGGGAAGAAAAGTTGCATCCATTATCGGCGCAGGCTCCTATGCGATCTTTTTCTTAGGACTTGCCATGTCACCGAATATGACCGTTGCATATATCGCGGCAATTCTGGGAGGTATCGCAAACTCTTTCCTTGACACAGGCGTTATTCCGGCATGTGTTGAGATTCTCGCACCGAGATCCAGTATGGCAACGATGCTTACCAAGTTTTCAATCTCCTGTTCACAGCTGTTAATGCCGTTTATGATCGGTGCTATCGTTGGAGCAAACCTTTCCTTAAATGTATTATTATACGTATGCGGTGCTGCCATCGCTATCATCGGAGTGCTCGTTTTATTCGCGCCTCTTCCGAAAATGGAAACAGCAGGCGGAGCAAAATCTTCTCTGATCCAGGATATCAAACACGCAAACTTCTCACTGGAAAGCATTGCGCTGATCATCATCGGATTTACAGGAACAGCAACATTCCAGCTCTGGCTGAACTGTGCTCAGGATTTCGCGAAGGAATATGCAAAGATTGGTGATCCTTCTGTCATGCAGACTTACTACAGCACAGGATCTCTCGTAGCTATTGTCGTTACAACTGTTTTAGTTAATAAGATAAAAGGGGTAAGATTCTTATTTGTATATCCTCTGATCGCAACGATTATGATTGCGCTTGTTTATCTGCTGAGAACTCCTTCTATCTGCTACATCGGATCAGCAGTTGTCGGATATTCCGCAGGAGCCGTTGTACTTCAGCTTGTGACAGCGACCGCCAACGATCTGTTCCCGAAAATCAAAGGAACCATCACGAGTATCGTTATGATCGCGTCCAGCTTATCGAACTATACAATCCTTTCTCTGGCTGGTACAATGGATAAAGCAGACATTTTATTAATGAACATTGGAATCACTGTTGTCGGAGTATTGTTGGCTCTGTTTGTCAATGTGAGATACAAGGCAATGGAAGAGAAAGCTTAATAAGGAGTAAAGAATGAATCCAGTAAAAGTTAGAAATGTAGAGATTGGAACGGGTGTTCCCAAGATTTGTGTGCCGATTGTCGGCGTGACAAAGGAAGAGATCATCGCCGAGGCAAAGTCTTTCGGGGAGATCCCGATAGATGTTGTGGAATGGCGCGTGGACTGGTTTGAGGGAGTCTTCGATTTTGCCAAAGTAGAAGATGTGTTAAAAGATCTGAGAGAAGCTCTCGGGGAGACACCGATTCTCTTTACCTTCCGTACATCCAAAGAAGGCGGAGAGAAAGCCATCGAAGCGGGTCCATATGCAGAACTGAATAAAAACGCAGCGAAAAGCGGATATGTAGATCTTGTAGATGTGGAAGTATTTACGGGAGATGATATCGTAAAAGATATCGTGGCGGCAGCGCACGAGTGCGGTGTGAAGGTTGTAGCTTCCAATCACGATTTTGACAAGACTCCGGCAAAAGAAGAGATTGTCAGCAGGCTTGTCAAAATGCAGGAATTAGGAGCTGATATTCCTAAGATTGCTGTGATGCCGACCTGCAGAAGAGATGTGCTTACATTGCTCTCGGCTACGGAAGAAATGTATACAGATCATGCAGACCGTCCGATCATCACCATGTCAATGGCCGGAACAGGACTGATCAGCCGTCTCTGCGGAGAAGTCTTTGGTTCAGCGCTCACATTCGGCGCAGCGAAAAAAGCGTCCGCTCCGGGTCAGGCAGCAGTCAATGAATTAAATGATATGCTTCAGTTCCTCCACGCAAATCAGGGACTGTAGAATTATAAAAACAAAACGACAGTAAGATAAAAGCGGATAATCTGAAACCAGGTTATCTGCTTTTTATGTGGGAGAATTGCGGCTGATTCACAACTGCAGGGCATTTGGGTTCAAAGAAAATCTGCAAAATTGATAGATAAAAATTATTAATTCTATTTGAAAAATCTATTTGTGGAATCAATTATTTCCATGTATAATATAGTGGATTGGTTGTTAAAAAATTAACTTTTGGATGCTGTAATAATTACAGGCGGGGAAGCATGTTCAAATAGATAGAATTATGCTGAGAACAGCAGGGCTCCGCTTACAAAAGAGAGGTATGAAGATGCTAAAGTGGTTAGATGAGAATTTAGAAGAGTTTTTAATGGGAGTTTTCCTGGTGGGAATGGTCCTGATCATGGGTATTCAGGTTTTGGCGCGTTATGTTCTGGGAGCATCCCTTTCCTGGTCGGAGGAGATCACAAGATACCTGTTCATCTGGTCGGGATTTATCAGTGTCAGCTACTGCACAAAAAAGTGTATTTCCATTAAAATTGAACAGTTTGTGGCAATGTTTCCTAAAAGGGGAAGGGCCATCTTTAAAGTGGTGAACCATACCATTGAACTGGCGTTGTTCCTGTATCTGATCCCGTACTCTGTCCTGTATTTAAAAAGTGCATTTGAGAGCGGACAAGTCAGCCCTGCATGCCATATTCCAATGTACTACATACAGGCAGCACCGCTGGTGAGTTTCCTGCTGGTGACAATCCGTATTTTACAGAGATGGCTGATTGAGTTTAAAATCGCAGTTGGAAAGGATCAGGAGGTGTAGGTATGTCAGCGTTATCAGTTTTTATTATTTTCTTTTTGTGTTTGATCATCGCGATCCCGATTTCCATTGGACTCGGTATTGTGTCAGTACTTCCGGGAATTTTTGATTCTTCTTTTACCGCAAGCGGTCAGTTTGTCATCCGATCTATGCTTGGGGGAATCGACAGTTTTCCGCTGCTGGCGGTGCCGATGTTTGTATTATCAGGCATGGTGATGGCAAAGGGCGGAATTTCAAAAAAGATTTTTGATGTTTTTGTATATTTTATTGGAAAATTTACAGCGGGAATGCCATGTGCAGTTATTGTTACGTGTCTTTTTTATGGAGCAATTTCAGGTTCAGCGCCGGCGACGGTGGCTGCAGTGGGCAGTATGACGATCCCGATTTTAATTAAGCTCGGTTATGATAAAAAATTTGCCACAGCGATCGTTGCGGTTTCAGGAGGACTGGGTGTCATTATCCCTCCAAGTATTCCTTTTATTATGTACGGAATGGCATCCGGACAGTCTGTCAGTGACCTGTTTATCGCCGGGATTCTTCCCGGGATTTCTATCGGTCTGCTGCTGATGGTATATGCTGTTTTTTACTGCAGAAAACATGGGGAAGATAAAGAAAAGATACGAAAAGAAGTACAGGCGCTTCATGACAAAGGTCTGCTTACTGTGCTGAAAGACAGTTTTTTTGCGCTGCTCAGTCCGGTTATTATCCTCGGCTGTATTTATACTGGTGTGGCTTCCCCTACAGAAGCGGCGGTGATTTCTGTTTTTTATTCTGTATTCGTAAGCTTATTTGTCTACAAGAGTATCCATATAAAAGATTTATGGGGAGTAATGATCGAGGGAATCCGTACCTACGCGCCTATCTTATTTATACTTGCAGCATCCGTCGCATTTTCAAGAGTCCTGACTCTGATGCAGGTTCCTCAGACAGTCAGCGAGTGGATTCTCGGAACATTCCACAATGAAATTGTCATTCTGCTGGTAATCAACGTCTTCTTACTGCTTGTGGGTATGGTTATGGATACGACACCGGCTATTTTGATTCTGACACCGATTCTGATGCCGATTGCAGTAGGCGTTGGAATGAATCCAATTCATTTCGGTGTGATGATGGTGGTCAATCTGGCGATCGGTTTTGTTACCCCGCCGATTGGAGTGAATCTGTTTGTGGCTTCTTC
Source organism: Anaerostipes sp. AF04-45 (assembly GCF_003461725.1). Taxonomy (NCBI): domain Bacteria; kingdom Bacillati; phylum Bacillota; class Clostridia; order Lachnospirales; family Lachnospiraceae; genus Anaerostipes; species Anaerostipes sp. AF04-45. The sequence goes on along the minus strand of NZ_QTXQ01000006.1, from coordinate 50,077 downwards.
ACTGACACAGATTCCTGTAGTGGATATTGCCAAAAAAGCCATGCCTCTGATTGCATGTTTCCTGGTGGCTCTGTTACTGATTACATTTATACCGCAGATCAGCCTTGCGCTGTTATAGGAGGGGGATACAGATGAAAAGACTTAGAAGATTTACCATTGCAGCATTATGTATCATCTCTGCGTTTGTGCTGGGAGGATGCGGGAAAAAAAGTTCCGATGGAGTGCAGCGGTATGCCTGGCCGCTGGGGACCTCCAGTCCTGAGGACACAGTGACTCAGCTTTATTCACAAAAGTTTGCCGATGAGGTGAACCGGCTGAGCAAAGGAAAAATGAAGATTGAAGTTTATCCCAACAGTACGCTGGGAGGAGACAGAGAACTGCTTGAGAGCTGTTCTGACGGTGATATTCCTTTCGTCGTGCAGAATACAGCACCGCAGGTTACTTTTATGCCGGATACCGCTGTCTTTGACCTGCCAAGTGCCTTTGCTACGATTGCCGAGGCAAGAGCTGCCGTGGACAATCCTGTATTTTATAAGAAGATGGAAAAGGTCTATGAAAAAGGCGGATTTAAGCTGCTCGGTTATGCGGACCAGGGATTCCGTGTCATGTCTACCAACAAAGAGGTGAAGTCAATCGATGACTTTAAAGGACAGAAAATCCGTACCATGGAAAACAGCTATCATATGGATTTCTGGAAGGCACTGAAAGCCAATCCGACACCGATGACATTCAGTGAGGTATATATCGGTCTCCAGCAGAAGACGATAGACGCACAGGAAAATCCATACGAGGTCATTGTGTCAAGCAAACTTTATGAACAGCAGGATTATGTGGTGGAAACAAATCACCTGCCCCATTATATTTCTCTGATTGTAAGTGATGAATTTTATAAAGACCTTCCGAAAGATCAGCAGAAGATTATTTCTGAGGCGGCAGAGACAGCAAAGGAATATGCAAGGAAAGCTTCGGATGAACGGATCGAAGACCGGATGAAGGTCATAAAAGACAGTGGTACGAAGATTGTGAGGCTGGATAAGAAAACTCAGGAGGACGTAAGGAAAGCGTCTTCCGACATATATAAAAGCATTGAGGAAAATGTATCAAAAGATGTTTTTGATGCATATTTGAACCAGAAGTAAGATCAGCAGGCACTTTTATTGGAAAACAGTAAAAGTGCCTGTTCTTTATTGCTTAAGAAAATTTAAAACACAGGATAATTTATGAAAAAAGCAAAATACCTGCTTGAAAATCGCGACAGAGTTCCTATTCTCAGATGTAAGGACGAAAAATGGACAAGATAGTTCAGCAGAAGTGAAATATCGATGCTTTTAGGATCAGCTTATTTTGACTATAATGATATCATATTCAGAAATGATAGGAGGATATTATGGCAGAAAGAATTACAGGACATACGGAATTGATCGGGCTGATGGCGTATCCGATCAGACACTCCAGTTCGCCGGCAATGCACAACGAGGCATTTGCACAGCTGGGACTTGATTATGCGTATCTTGCATTTGAGGTGACCAATGAGACCCTTGAAGATGCAGTAAAAGGGATCCGTGCTCTGCAGCTGAAGGGCTCCAATGTTTCCATGCCGAATAAAACGGTAGTAGGACAATATTTGGATGAACTTTCACCCGCAGCTAAACTTTGCGGTGCGGTAAACACCATTGTGAACGAGAATGGAAAGCTGACCGGACATATAACGGACGGAATAGGCTATATGGCATCATTAAAGGACAACGGAATTGACGTCATCGGAAAGAAAATGACCATTGCCGGAGCCGGTGGTGCTGCCACAGCTATTGAGATCCAGGCCGCGCTGGACGGAGTAAAAGAAATGTCGATCTTTAATATCAAAGATAAGTTTTGGGAAAACGCTGAGAAGACCATTGAAAAGATTCGAGCAAATACAGACTGTGTGGTAAATCTCTATGATCTGGATGACAAAGATAAGCTGAAGGAAGAAATCGCTGACAGCTATCTTTTCGCACAGGCAACAGGGGTGGGAATGAAACCTCTGGAGGGACAGTCTGTAATACCAGACACCTCATTTTTGAGACCGGATCTGATTGTGACAGATACTGTATATGCACCGCGGCAGACAAAGCTCTTGGAGCAGGCAGAAGAAGCCGGATGCAAATGTATGAACGGACTGGGAATGATGCTGTTCCAAGGGGACGCAGCTTTTCATCTATGGACAGGAAAACATATGCCGTTAGAACATATGAAAAAAGTTTTGGATATTCAGTATTAAATACAAGAGTTTAGAAAAGAGCATCTCAAGATGAGGTGCTCTTTTTGTGCTGATACAGTTCCCGGAATTTGAGCGGCGGATACTGCATTCTCTTCTGGAAGAGTTTTGAAAAATGATTGGTGTTCTCGTAGCCGATTTTTTTTGCAATGGAGACCAGAGAATCGGAAGTGTTGATCAGCATCCATTTTGCCTCATTCAGTCTGCGGTCAATCACATAATTAATCGGTGAGATTCCATATACCTTAGAAAATTCATGACTGATATGATCTGTGCTGATGTGAAATTGTTCAGCCAGTTTTTTCAAAGTGATTTGTGAGGCGTAATTTTCGTTGATATAAATTAAAATATCACGGGCAAAAGAGGAATCTTTATGACGCTCCGTTTTCGGATCGGCAAGGAAAAGTTCAAAATAAATGCTTGCCAGTGAAACGGCTAAGGCGTCACAGGCTGCCATATGAGTATCGGAAGAAAATTTTCTCAGCAAGTCTAATTCCTCAAACAGACGGTGGATATAGTTTTCATGGATACCGGAATCCATGGCAGGGCATACATTGGCAGGAAGCATAAATCCGTGATCGGACCGGCAGCATAATTTGTAATCTGAAATGGCACAGGTCCAGCAGTTCAGGGGATCATGTTCATCAGAAAAAAGGGAATGGATGGCACCCTGTTCTACAATGAGAATCATTCCTTTCTTCAGCTGATAGGAATTGGTATTGATGACATAAGTCCCGCTTCCTTTTGAAATATAGACCAGTTCGGTCTCGTTTTTATGTAAATGGTACTGGTAATTCCAGGTGGGATTATTATAGCTGTGTGATAAACGGCAGATTTTTGGAGAATGATCCGGCTCAAATATTGGCCTCCGTACTTTCTCGCGATATTCCTCTAAGAACATAATGGCACTCCTTTGACTACAAGATAATTATTACATAATACAAGATAGTTGACTAAAAAATAAGAAAATCTGAAATAATCATACAGAATATTGGATAGAAAAGCAAGATAATTTTTATAATCTACAATTTACGTTGTAGAAAAATACAGGATAATTGATATAATTTCTGTAGTAAGTTATGCAGATGAATTACTGACAGTTTTGTGAAAAAAATAACATGTAATAGTTTTCAGGAGGAGAAAAATGAAACAGGAAAAACGTTATAAGCATTTGTACCCAACAGCATTTATGCTGTACGTTACATTCTTTGTCCATGGTTTTGGAGCAGCGATCATAGGACAGAATGTAACTTCCCTTCAGCAGCAGTGGGGGACCACAGCGGCCGGAGTTGTTGCCGTGACATCAGCGCTTGGAATCGGACGTCTGATTACATATCCATTTTCAGGAGCATTGTCTGACCGGTTCGGAAGAAGACCAATCACTTTGATCGGAAGTTTTGTCTACGTCTTGTTCTTTGCCGGAATCCTTGTATCTCCGAATGCTCAGGTCGGCTACTTTGTTGCAATGCTCTGCGGTGTTGCCAATGGATTTTTAGACTCCGGCGTTATTCCGGGAGCGATGGAAATCCTGGAGGATTCAGGACTTGCAAGTATTCTTACGAAGCTGGTCATCTCCATTGCTCAGTATATTCTGCCAATGATGATTGCCTATCTGCTGGCAAATGACATGTGGTATGGCTGGACATTTGTCTTTTGTATTATTATCCTGATCGTCAATGCACTGCTGCTGACAAGAGCCAAATTTGCGCCGCAGCCGAAAGTAGAGACAGAAAACGGAGAGAAAGTAAAAGGTTTCGTGGGAGTTTCCAAGGCATCAAAATTTGCAGTGGAAGGAATTGCACTGATCGTTATCGGTTATACCTGTACAGCAACATTCCAGATCTTTTTGGCTGTAAATAAAAGTTATGGAATGGACGTGCTGGGAATGACAGAAGGGGCTGCCGGGCAGATTCAGTCTATGTATTCTTTAGGTTCTATCCTTATGGTCGTAGCTACAACATTTCTGCTGAAATGGATCAAACCTGTCAAATTTATTTTGATCTGCCCGATCATCGCAGGAGCGACAGAATTTTTAATGTTTGTTTCGAGAAATACGACGCTGGCAGTGGCAGGCGGTTTCATTGTCGGCGCAACGGCAGCAGGGGGTGTGCTTCAGCTGGTGACAGCTACAATGACAGACCTGTTTCCGGCTTCCAAGGCGAAATGTGTCAGCGCAGTTATGATTGCAGGAGCTCTTTCCCAGTTTTCAGCGACGGTAATGGCAAGTAAACTGGCTGAAATGTTCGGTATGGAATATTCCCTGCTGGTAGCTGTAGGATTTACCGTTTTAGGAATTGTTTTGGCGGTTGTTGTAAATATCCGCTATTCAATCATTGAAAAGTCTTTGGCAGCAGAGGGAAAGAGTCTGTAATCAATATGATAAACAAAAAGTATTATTTCAACAGGAGGTCTGAGTATGCGTAAGCCAGAAAAGAAAGGTACAAAAGTGCAGATAATGACTGCAAGAGAGGCCGTAGAATTAATAGATGACGGAGATACTCTGGCGGTTTGCGGAGCCGGAGGAGGCATTGTAGATCCGTCTTCATTGGTCGAAGCTCTGAAAGACAGATATGTGGAGACAAAGGAGCCCAAAAATTTGACGCTGTGGCATTCCAGCGGATTGGGAGACCGTGGGGACCGCGGAATGTCACCACTGGCTCAAAAAGGCATGGTGAAGCGTGCGATCGGAGGACACTGGGGGCAGTCACCGCGTCTGGCTGAGATGGCAGAGAGAAATGAGATCGAAGCCTATAATTTTCCGCAGGGAGTCATGGCGCAGCTGGTCAGAAGCGCAGCCGCCGGCCATCCCGGTATTTTATCTCATGTGGGGCTTGGAACCTTTGTGGATCCTAGAAACGAAGGCGGTAAATTAAATGACGTGACACAAGAAGATCTCATCCGTCTGATGGAGATAGAAGGGAAGGAGTGGCTGTTTTATCCGGCAGTTCCTTTGGATGTATGTTTTATACGTGCTACAACTGTGGACACAGAAGGATATGCTTCTCTGGAAGATGAGATCACTTATATGGATATTCTGGCAACGGCCCAGGCAGTCCATAACAACGGAGGTCTTGTGATTCTGCAGGCAAAACGTGTCGTAAAAGCCGGGAGCATCCATCCGAAAAAAGTGACCATTCCCGGATATCTTGTAGATGTTGTCGTTGTAAATCCGGAGCAGGAACAGCTTTACAATGGCTCTGACCGGTTCTTTTCCGGAGACTATACTGCAGAGGATGGAGAAGCAGAACCTCTTGTGCTGGACCAGAGGAAAGTTGTTGCACGGCGTGCTCTGATGGAGATCGCACCGGGCAACGTGGGCAATGTAGGTGTAGGAATCGCCGATGGTATCGGAACAGTTGCAAGAGAAGAAGGTGTAGGAGATAAATTTACACTGACCGTAGAGACCGGCCCGGTGGGAGGTGCTACTGCCCAGGGGATTTTCTTTGGAGCAAGTATCAATTCAAAGGCGCTGATGTCGATGCCGGCACAGTTCGACTTCTATGACGGAGGCGGACTGGAGGTAGCGTTCTTAAGCTTTGCTGAGCTGGATGCGAAAGGAAATGTCAACGTACATAAATTTAACGGAAAGATCATGGGAACCGGAGGGTTTGTAAACATTTGTGCGGGTTCTAAAAAAGTGGTACTGTGCGGAACCCTGCGTGCCGGAGGACTGAAGACAGAAGTCGGTGACGGAAAAATACAGATCAAACAGGAAGGAAAATTTGAAAAAATGGTTCCTGAATGTTCCGAGATTACGTTCAGCGGAGAACAGGCATTAAAACAGGGGCAGGAAGTCGTATTTATTACAGAACGGGCCGTATTCACTCTCACAGAAGAAGGTGTGGTTCTTACAGAGGCTGCTCCGGGTGTGGATGTCAAAAAAGATATCATCGATCAGATGGGATTTGAACCAATTATTTCAGAAAATCTGAAACAGATGGATCAAAGAATCTTCACCGATGGAGTCATGGGGATCTATGATGAATTTATGAAAGGTTCTTTTTAGAAAAACAGTAGTTAAAGAAACAATCAAGTACATATAAAAAAGGAGATTATGATGAGTAAAATTGCAAAAGTTGAAATTCCACTGCACGTTGGCGATACAGCAGAATTTACAAAGACAGTGACAGAAACCGATGTTTATTTATTTGGCGGTATTACAGCAGATTACAGCCAGATGCATTTCAATGAAGAATATATGAAAAAGACAATGTACGGAACAAGGATTGTTCATGGAATCCTTACATTTGCCATTGGCTGTACGGCATCTACGAAAATACAGGAACAGGTAAAATCACCAGTGCCGAGTGCTTCCTATGGATATGACAGACTCCGTTTTATCAAACCGGTATTTTTTGGTGATACCTTGACATGCAGATATACAGTCGATAGAGTGGAAGAAGAGACAAATAAAACATTCTCTAAACTGGAGATATTTAACCAGCACGGCGAGATCGTCGTTGCCGCGGTACATATTCTTAAGTTCTTCCCGCTGGAAGACGACAAATAATTATATTTACAAGAAAAGGAGAATATCAATGAAAATTTGTATGTTGGGAACCGGTTCTCTTGGAAGCACAATTGGAGGCACTTTAGCACAGGGCGGGTCTGAAGTTTATTTTGTGGACCAGTGGAAGGAACACATAGATAAGATCAATGAAAACGGTCTGAAAATGACAGATGAAAAGGAAGAATGGTTTGTAAAGGTGGATGCCCGGACTTCAGCGGAAGGGATAGGACCAGTGGATCTGGTAATCGTACTTGTAAAATCATTTGCAACCAAAGAAGCAGTGGCACAGCTGAAAAAGACGAATGTGATCGGATCAGAGACTCTTGTTATGTCCCTTCAGAACGGTCTGGGCAATGAGGAGACGATTGCAGAAGTCGTTGGGGAAGACAATGTCATCAGCGGAAAAACTTATGTAGGAGGACGCCTGCTGGAACCTGGATATGTCAGTGCGGGAGTGAAAGGCAAATATACTTATATAGGTGAGCTGACAGGAAAGATCACAGACAGAATTCAGGCAGTATGTGAGGAATTTAATAAAGCCGGACTGCTGTGTGAAGTCAGTGACAATATCAAAGGTCTGATTTGGGATAAGCTGCTGATCAATGTGGCTGCCGGGGCTCTCTGCGGCATTACCAGACTTCCTTACGGGCCATTATATGAAGAAGATTATATAAAGGATACAGCGGTCGAAGCCATCCAGGAAGGAATTAACGTGGCCAAAGCCGCCGGAGTAAAATTAAAATCCGAAGATCCTGAATACGCATGGTATGCTGCCAGTGAGGGACTTCCCGGAACATTCAAGACTTCCATTTTACAGAGCCTTGAAATGAAACGCCCGACCGAAATTGATTTCATTAACGGATCTGTTGTAGAGTGGGGTAAAAAATTCGGTATTGCTACACCAGTAAACAAAACCCTTGTGACATGCGTCAAAGGAATTGAGAAATTTTTGCTGGAATACGAACCGAGTCTGAAAAAATAGGAGGATCATATGGCTTCATATTTAGAACACATGGCTCTCCGCGTAAAAGATCTGGACTGGCATATCCGTTTTTTTGAAGATGTATTTGATATGCCTGTGCGCATGGAACTGGGAGAGGCGCCTAACAGAAAAGTATGGCTGCATGCCGGAATACAGCTCAATGAGGCGGTCGACTATGAAGGACCGGAAGGACGCGCGGATCATATGGGGATTATGACCGAAGATGTGGATGCGGTTTTGGAAAAGGCTTATCGTTTAGGAGTAAAAGAACTGCCGCAGGGACACAACTGGTTTGAACTTCCGAGCGGACTGTGTATTGAGGTGATTGCCGGAAAAACAGATGTATTGAAAGAAATAATAGAGAAAAAGCCCTGGATAGAATAACGGAGGAATTTGAAAATGAAAAAAGTAATGATGCTTCACTGTGTCAATCACAATATGTATGGAAAACGTGACCCAAAACAGTATGGAACGATCACTTTGGATGAGATTAATGAGCTGATTGAAAAAACCGCAAAAGAGACCGGGATTCAGGTGGACACGTTTCAAAGCAATCATGAAGGTGAAATGGTAGACAAGATTCACCAGGTATTCTACGAAAAATATGACGGTGTCATCATCAATCCGGGCGCATGGACTCATTATAACTATGCCATCCATGATGCGCTGGAAATATTAGAGTGCCCGATTCTTGAGGTTCATATGTCAAATATCTTTAACAGAGAAGATTTTCGTTCCCACTCCGTCATAGCTCCTGTTGCGGCAGGGATGATAGCAGGTATGGGCGAATCTGCTTATACTCTTGCAGTAAAAGCCTTTGCTGAAATGTTTGAAAGATCAAGTAAATAAAACTTGACCACAGCAGGCGGTCAGCCTGATTCCCCTGAAAGAGAAGCGCTTTAAGTCAAGAAACTTGCACCTGCTGGAGTTATACTATATAATAAAAGAAAATATTGCCTGCAAAATCATTGGCAAATGCTGGTCAGGGGGAGTATATACCAGATGATGAATAAAAAGTGCAAAGCGGCTGTTTTACTTCTGCTGTGTGTCTTGTTTCTGGCCTCGTGCAGGGGAAACCGTGACAAGGACAAAAAACAGATAAAAGAAGAGTCATATACAGTGATAAAAGATTCCACCGGGCGAAAAGTAAAGATAAAAAAGGAACCGAAAAAAGTAGTAGCGTTATCGGCGTCCCTGTCGGATGTATGGCTGCTCTCCGGAGGGGAATTATGCGGAGCTACTGCAGATGTGCTGGAAGAAGAGGTAGTCCACGAAAATCTTAACAAAAAAAAGATTAAAAATGTTGGTTCTGTCAAACATCCGGATCTGGATGCTGTTCTTTCCCTGAAACCGGATTTGGTTCTGATTTCAGGAAATATTGAGGAGCAGATGGATACAGCTGAGACTCTAAAGAAAGAAGATATTCCATATTATATCGTCAGGATGAATACTCTGGACGATTTCCTGACCGTTTTAAAACAAATGACGGAAGTAACCGGAGAAGAAGATAATTATGAGGAGTATGGAGAGAAAGCAAGGAAGGAAGCGGATTACCTGCTGAAGCAAGTACCAAAAGGAAGGAAAACGACTGCACTGGTGCTCAGAGCTTATTCTGCAGACATCAAGGTAAAGACAGAGGAAAATGTCGTCTGCAATATCCTGCAGGACATCGGAGTAAAAAATGCAGCCGCGAACAATACAAATCTTTCGGAAAATAAAACTCCTTCACTGGAGGCCATATCAGAGAGTGATCCGGATTATATTTTTGTCACAACCATGGGAGACAGAAAGCTTGCCCTGAAAAAACTTCATGATACTCTGGAAACGGGATCCGGCTGGGAAGATCTGAAGGCTGTGAAGCAGAAGCATATTGTTATTCTTCCGAAAGAATTGTATCAGTATAAGCCAAACAGCCGGTGGAGCGAAGCCTATGAGTATATTCTGTCGATTGTATATCCTGATACTTTTCATTCGTCAGTGGAAGAGAGCAAATAAACAATAAAAAGATTGTACATTTAAGAGAAAACAAAAGAAAGAGACCCCATTGGAATCAATGCTTTTAACATGTTCCAATGGGGTCGTTTTTATTTTGTGAATGTTTGAATGATTACTTTCAGGGCATCCGGATTTTCTTGTATCCAGTCAGAATATGAATTGTGTTTTTCCTGCACTGCATGTCCGATTTCTATTAAGAAGTCCGGAATATCTGCTTCAAGAATGGTTCCGGCATCCTCACCGAACTGTGCATTGCCCTGCGTTTCCTCTCCGCCGATATACAGCTGGAAGGCTGGAAGAGGTTTTTTGTCAATAACCTTTGTGGCTCCGCGAAAGCCAAGCGTCCCAATCTGGTGAGTTCCGCAGGAAGACGGACAGCCGGAGATATGAATCTTTGGGAGCACGCCATCCGCAAAATCTAAAGGCCGGATCTTGTCCATAATGGTGTTATATAATTTCTGGGAATCTCTGAGACCTACCTGGCAGATTCCGCTTCCAATACACGCTACCGAAGTCTCAAATAAATTGGAGGCACTGTCTTTTGTAAGCTCCAGAAGTTCGAGGGCTTCGTCCTTATTGCAGTTTATAAAGTACAGGCTCTCATCTGGAGAGATTCTTAAAACCACCTGGTCCATCTTCTGGACAGCTTTATTGATCGGTGCGATCAGCTCCGGCGGGATATTGCCTCCAAACGGATGATACAAAACGCTGTAAAGACCGTCCTGTTTCTGGGCGGTGATGCGGAAGTTTTCCTCGAGGTAGCCGCAGCCCTCTTTTATTATAGGAACTTCCTGTACATTGAGGTCCAGGGAATCTTCAGCCATTACCTTGCTGAGATTCTCAAGGAAAGCAGTCCTGTAGCCTTCCGGGCCCAAAGTGTCCTGCATATACCGTGTTCTGGCCTTTCCGCGGTTTTCGTAGTTGCCATACTGTACAAATGTCAGAATCATGGCTTTAATATAGTACAGTACTTTCGAGGGATCTATTCCTTCGTCTACGAGTACACCCATTTTAGGGTTGTTTCCAAGGCCGCCGGCGCTGTAAACGTCGAAGGTGTGATCCCTGCGGGCAACAAATCCAAGATCACGGAAGGTGGCGTGCGTCACATTCTTTGGAGAATTAGAGAAACAGACCTTCAGCTTTCTGGGCATTTTCACCTGTTTAATGAAAGTCAGGAGAAAATCGGCGGCTTCCCTTGCATATGGAAGCACGTCAAAGTACTCTTCTTTTTCTACTCCGGAGAGAGGGGAAACCATGACATTTCTGGGAAAGTCACCGCCGCCTCCTCTGGTGATAATATCATGCTCAAACGCTTCCTCGATAAGAGAGGAGACGGTAACATCACTTAGATTGTGTACCTGTACGGTTTGACAGGTGGTCAGATGGAGTTTGTCAATCTTATACTTTTCAACACTGTCTGCAATAAACTGAAGTTTGTCTTTCGTGATTTCTCCGCCGGTAAACCGAAGTCTCAGCATACTGGAACCGCCGCCTCTCTGTGCGTAGCTTCCAAAGCCTCCTGAAAAACCTTTGTATTCTTTCACGCTGATTTCTTTTTGATAAAACTTTCTTGTCATTAAATGAAATTCGGCCAGATCGGCCTGAAATTCTTTTTTTAGTTCCTGATCCATGTGATTCTCCTTTGCCATGTAGTTTGCATTGCTATAATTATAGCATTTCTTCTAGTGCACGTCCATATTCAGAGGAATTTGGATTTTTTTTAGTTATATGCTAGAATAGGACAAAAGAAAAATAAAGGATGGATACACAGAAGATGTTTGAGAAATTTTACCCGAATGAATATATGGACAGTACTTATTCCATTGACTTTAAAGCATATTATGACAGAGGATACCGGGGGATTTTATTTGATGTAGATAATACCCTGGTGCCTCACAATGCACCTGCAGATGACCGGGCAGTCCGTTTTTTCAGGGAACTGAAGGACATCGGCTTTGATTTTTGTTTTATGTCCAATAACAAGGAACCCAGAGTGAAGAAGTTTTGTGAGGCAGTGGAGGGGACTCATTATATTTACAAAGCAAATAAACCCATGGTTGGAAGCTATGAAAAAGGTATGAGATTAATGGGGACGGACCGGACCAATACATTGTTTGTGGGGGATCAGCTGTTTACGGATGTCTATGGTGCCAATCGCGCGAAAGTTTACAGTATTCTCGTAAAACCTATGAATCCTAAAGAAGAGATACAGATTGTACTAAAAAGATATATTGAGAAGATTGTCCTGCATTTTTACAAGAAAAAATAAGAGGCATAGATTATGAAATATGAGAAATTGTCAAAGAGGGCATTGTATTGCATGTATGCTGCGGGTGCGGCGGTTGGAGCAGCTGCGCTGGCGGTAATTGGGGCGGTGAATTACTTCTGGCTCTTTCCGGCTGACATCGGGACTGGAAAACTGATATCATTAATTTTGGTGATCCTGACCTTGTTTGACATGCTGCTCAGCCCGGTATTCAGATTTTACAGATACCGTTACAGCATCAATGAGGAATGTATTGACATTAAGGAAGGGTATCTGTTTGTAAAGAGAGATATCGTTCCCATTGAAAGGCTGCATAAACTCCAGACGGCAAAGGGCCCGATTGATCAGATCTTTAAGGTGGCAAAGGTCGTCGTGACAACGGCAGGCGGTGATGTGACGATCCGGTTTCTGGATGAGGAGAAAGCAGAACAGATTGCAGAGAGCCTTAGAAACCGTATTAATGAAATTGTGACAGAGCAAAGGGAAGAGGTGTATGGAGAATAAGATCAGGTTCCGCAATCATATTTCAATTGTGGCAGAGCGGATGGGAAGCATATTCCTCTTTTTGTTTTTTGCCCTTATGGGCGGATTTGCCCAGAATCTGAAGACGATTGCAAAAAAAGATATCAGGCTGGATGCAGACTTTGCAGAAGTACTGCTGCCGATGCTTGGAGTTCTGGCCGTCATTGGGCTGATCATTGTCTGGCAGGTGGTGGTCTGGTCTAAAACATATATATCGATTGCAGAAAATACCATTGTTATAGAGCGGAATACACTGAACCGCCGGAAAAACACCATAGGAATTAAAAATATTTCTAATGTAAATATAGAGCAGAACCTGTTTGAGATGCTTATGGGAACCTGTAAGGTGAAGCTTGACACCAATAGTCTGTCTACGGCGGACAAGACGGATGTCAAGATCGTACTGAAGAAGGCTGATGCGGAAAATTTCCGCCGAACAGTCATGATGCTTCTGCACCAGACGGAAACAGGAGAAGCAGATGAACCGGCGGCTGTGTATGATCTGGAACAAGCCATGGAGTACGATATGACGGCGGGATTGGGTGACATGCTGGTCCACGGACTTTTTTCTGTCAATATCATCTCTGTTCTTGTGCTGCTTGGCTGTATTGTCGGAGCGGCAGATCTGTTCGTCCAGACGTTTGGTTCGGGAATGGCCGGAAAGAGTATAATAGCTGTGCTGGGGAGCGTGACTGTTATCATCTTTGTCTTTTTTTCTTCGCTGTGGGATATCGCTAAGGGGTTTATACAATATTATGATTTCAAGGCGAAGCGGCAGGGAAACAAAATATACTTGAGCTACGGCCTCTTTAAAAAAGTTCATTACACGATACCTGTAGAGAAAATTAATGCAGTGAAACTGACCCAGTCTCTGCAGGCAAGAATTACAGGAAGATATATGGCTGAGGTAATCAATGTGGGGATGGGAGATGACGGAACCGACCAGAAAGCATTTTTAGTTCTTTATTCGTCCAGGAACAGTATGCAGAATTATCTTCAGATGCTCCTGCCTGAGTTTTCTGATATTCTTGCTGCTCCTGCAGAGAAACAGTCCAGGGTGGTATGGGCCGCATGGCTGATTCCTTTTTCAGGATATCTTGTGGCGATTGCGGCAGGACTTTTGACTGTGCTGGAATTCAGGCCTGATTTTTTAAAGCAAACAGTCATTGCTGCCGCAGGAATGACACTATTGTTTTTGCTCTCTGCTGTCTGCAGATTTTTTACTGCCGGGGTATCCGTGAAAGAAGATTATCTGATACTCGTGCGTGGATACATGAGACGTTCTGTTATCTGTGTCAGCTACGATAAGATTCAGCATATAAATACCAAACAGAATTTTATAGCCCAAAAAACGGGCATTCAGAAAGGGAACCTACACCTGCTGGCCTCTGCGCTGAATATGACGCAGTCTGTCCCATATTTCAGAGAAGAGGAATTGGATGTTATCAAAAGCAGGATGCTGAAAACATCTCATGCGCAGTAACCACTGATTTGATTATGCGGGGAAACAAGAATAAAAAGACCTTAGGGGAAGCTATGATAGCTTGTTCCTAAGGTCTTTTACAGTCTGAGGGGATATTTATCAGTTGTTTTTTACAAGAAGTGATGTCTCTCCAGTGCAATCAGGATATCACGTCCCTCTTTGACACCTTCGATCATACGCCTGGTCTTTGCACTGTCACCGATGTTGAGAACTTCAATGCCCTCATCCACAAAATGGTCATACAGAGCCTGCAGAGCCGGTGTGGCAGACTGCATTCCGAGGCAGATAAATCCATAGTCAAAGTCTAATTCCAGATCCTTATAGTCATGGCGTACAATGAAAGATTTTTCTTTCACTTCCAAAAGGTTTGCATTCGGATACTGAGTTACTTTGTATTTTTCCATCAGTTCATTGGCGCCGGTTCTCGTGATCAGATCCAGATCTTCGCCAAAATGAGGTTTTTTCTCTACAATGGTCACATCGGCCTTTCTTGGAGCGAAAAATTCAACGACATCAAGGCCGACATTTCCGCCGCCGATGACAACTACTTTTTTACCGGCGAGATCTGTTTGTTCATATGATTTTACATTGTCAACCAAATCGAAGATGGTAGAGACATTGCCTTTCTCAAGATTTTCTTTGAGACCTTTGATATCCGGAAGCAGAGCATTGGAGCCGGTGGCATTGACTACAATATCCGGCTTGAATCCGTCAACGAACTCAGCGGTAGCTTCTACATTCTTGCAGATAAACAGGTTTTTGAGAGCCATAGCTCTTTTTTCCTGATATGCAGGGAAGTAACCGAGGCGTTTTTTGTTCGGCATACTGCCCACACGTCTGGCCAAACCACCCAGCTGATTGGTCTTTTCAATAAGAACTGTGGAGCACCCTACCTCTGCAGCAGTACATGCTGCTTCAAGGCCAGCAGTCCCGCCGCCGATGACAACGACATTGCAGGGTTTCTTAATGCGTTCTTTTTTATAGTTTTCTCCGCTTACTACAAATGGATTGACGGTACAGCGCATCGGCTTGTTGCTGAGCGTCGCAGTACATCCGTTGTTGCAGGAGATACATTTGTTGATATCATCCGTATTTCCGAACTGAACTTTGTTGACCCATTCAGGATCTGCGATGAGTCCGCGTCCGATACCGATCAGGTCAGACTGGCCGCTTTTCAGGATCTCATTGGCAATCTCAGGTTCACGGATATTTCCTTCTGCTGTACATGGTTTTCCTGTTTTCTTCTTAACAGCTTTTGACATATAAGATTTCCATCCGTCAGGGAGATAATCTGCGTCATGCTGATACTGAATCGTACAGGTAAGACCTGCGGATACGGCAAAGACGTCTACATACTCCTGGAAATATTCTACGATCTCCAAAGTGTCATTCAGTGAGTTACCGCCCTCTGTGAGCTCATCTGCACTGATTCTTAAAAAGATCGGAATGTTTTCGCCTACGACTTCACGGACAGCTTTTAATACAAGAGTCGTGAACCTTGCGCGGTTTTCCTTGGAACCGCCGAACTCATCTGTCCTGTCATTGGTCAGGGGAGATAAGAACTGGTTCAGAAGATAGCCGTGTCCTGCCTGGATCTCAACGGCATCAAAACCGGCTGTGACCGCACGTTTCGCGGCGTCTGCAAACTTCTGGACAATGCCGTGAATCTCTTCAATGGCAAGAGGTCTCGGAATATCTCCGCCTGCTTTTGACGGAATATCGGAAGCAGAAACAGGCTGGATGTTCGTCTCCGCGCCGTCGGAATCGGCACCGCCGTGGTTGAGCAGGATAGAAGCCTTGGAGCCATACTCATGGATAGCTTCACAGAGCTTGTACAGGCCATGGATATAATTGTCATGGTCAATTCTTAACTGGTTGGTGCTTAAAGAGCCCTGAGGGGATGCAACACTGGCACCTTCCACTGTGATGAGGCCAATGCCTCCTTTTGCGTGCTGTTTATAATATGCAATCAGCTTGTCGCTGACTTCTCCTGTTCGCTCAGCAAAATTTGTTCCAATCGGCGTCATGACGATACGGTTTTTCAATGTCATAGACTTTACGGTAAAGGGTTCAAATATATTGCGGAAATTCTTTGCTGCCATAGTTAGTTCCTCCATTTTTCTTTCTTTTTCACTGCAATAATTATATCAAACTGTGTATACAAATGCAATGAATATTATACCCACGGGGCACACCGTATTGAAAATCCTTCGGATGGGCGTGCCCCGCAGGGTAAAGTATGGTATACTCATAACTAAGAAAACCAATTCCGGAGGGATCATATGAATCTGAATCATCTGTATTATTTCAGAACACTGGCGAAAGAACAGCACTACACCAGGGCTGCCCACATTTTAAATATCACGCAGCCCAGTCTGAGTCATGCCATCAATGCTCTGGAAAAGGAGTTAAATGTCAAACTGTTTGAAAAAATCGGAAGGAATGCCAGGCTTACCAAAGAGGGTGAGCTTTTTTGCCGTTATGTGATACAGTCACTGGATATGCTGGATGAAGGAAGACGCGTGGTCGGTGAAGTATCCGGAATGGCCGGCGGATATATCGACATCGGATATATTTATACTCTGGGAAGTCATTTTATTCCGCAGAATATGAGTGACTACATGAAAGAGAATGAGGGCAAGAATATCCGGTTTTCTTTTGGACAGGGGACTACAGAGCAGATGATCGAGGAATTGAAGAAGGGCACCTATGATCTTGTATTTTCATCTTATAAAGAGGGTGAAGACCGGCTGAATTTCACCCCTGTTGTGGAAGAAGAGCTTGTGCTGATCACGCCAAAAGGACATCCTCTGGCAGAGAAAGAGGCCGTTGACCTGGCAAAGACAACGGATTATCCTTATATTATGTTTTCGCGCAAAAGCGGTCTGAGGCCGTTTATCAATAAACTTTTTGCTGAGGTAAAAGCCCAGCCTTTCATCGCATATGAGGGGGAGGAGGACTCCTCTGTTGCAGGCCTTGTGGCCGCCGGGCTCGGGATTTCGATTGTGCCGAGGATTCCCATTCTGGAAACTATGGAGGTGGTGACGATCCCTATTAAGAGGCCTGAAATTAAGAGATATATCTATCTCGTCACACAGAAGGATAAATACCTCTCACCGATTGTTGAAGATTTTATAGGGTTTATTAAATCCCGGCACCAGATGTAAAACGATCTGGTACGGCTGAGCACAATATTGAAAGAAATGCCGGATTATGGTATACTGAACCACATTAGACTACGATTGAAGAAAAGCGAGGAACACAATGGGAAAGTTAGAAGAGATCAGAGAAAGACTGGAAGTCTGTGACAAACAGATTGTGTCGGTTCTGGAAGACCGGATGGACATTATCAAAGAGATTATGGAGTACAAAAAGGAGAACGGACTCCCGATTCTGCAGCCGGAACAGGAAAAGCGGCAGCGCAAAATGCTGAAAGAGCATGTAAAAGAAAATACATACAAAGAAGAGATTCTTGATATTTTTACGTATATTGTAGAAAACAGCCGCAGAATCCAGGCGAGGACATTGTTTACGCACAATATCTTCCTGATTGGATT
The DNA here is from genome assembly GCF_003461725.1 of Anaerostipes sp. AF04-45. Classification (NCBI taxonomy): domain Bacteria; kingdom Bacillati; phylum Bacillota; class Clostridia; order Lachnospirales; family Lachnospiraceae; genus Anaerostipes; species Anaerostipes sp. AF04-45. Next base: position 32,505 of record NZ_QTXQ01000006.1, on the reverse strand, counting down.
TATGGGTGTGGGAAAGAGTACAGTATCCGACTATTTAAGCAAGATCCTTGCGTCGCCACAGGTGGAGATGGATCAGGTGATCGTCAATAAAGAACACATGTCGATCAACAAAATTTTCGAAGAGTACGGCGAGGAATATTTCAGAAACTGTGAGACAAACCTTCTGATCGAACTTCAGAAAAAGAATAATCAAATTGTCTCCTGCGGAGGCGGAGTGGCGATGAGGGAGATCAATGTCCGGGAGATGAAGAAGAACGGCAGGGTCGTTCTCCTGACTGCTTCACCGGAGACGATCCTTGAGCGTGTCAAAGACAGTGACGAACGTCCGCTGCTCAGAGGGCGCAAGAATACGGAGTATATTTCGGAACTGATGGAGATCCGGAGACCGAAGTACCGCGCGGCGGCAGATATCATTGTAGATACAGATCATAAAAATGTCGAAGAGATCGCGGAAGAGATTGTTGGAAAATTAACCCATCTATAAACTAGGAGGAATGAAGATGCAGGCATTTACCCATTACACACCGACAGAGATTGTTTTTGGAAAAGCTTCAGAGGACAAAGTGGCAGAACTGGCGAAGAAATATCACGGCTCCAGAGTGTTCGTTGTCTACGGAGGAGGCAGTGTCGTAAAGAGCGGGCTGCTTGAAAGAGTGACCGGGACACTGGAAGCGGCAGGGCTTAAGGTGGAGACCATCGGCGGAGTAAAACCGAATCCAAGACTTGATTTTGCCAGAGAAGCCGTTAAGAAAGCCATTGAATTCCAGGCAGATCTGATTCTTGCTGTGGGAGGCGGAAGTGTGATCGATACCGCGAAGGCAGTTTCCCACGGAGCCGCAAATCCGGATACGGATATCTGGGAGTTCTGGTCACGGAAAAAGAAAGTGGAGAAAACTCTGCCGGTAGGTGTGATTCTGACCCTTGCAGCCGCTGGAAGTGAGACCAGTGATTCAGCTGTCCTCACCAATACGGAGATTCAGGTAAAGAGAGGGCTCAGTACAGATCTGAACCGCCCTGAGTTTGCCATCATGAATCCGGAACTTACGTATACGCTTCCCAAGTATCAGGTGGGCTGCGGTATTGTCGACATTATGATGCATACACTGGACCGTTACTTTACGAAGACAAAGGGCAATCAGCTGACCGACGAGATCGCCGAAGGACTGCTTCGGACCGTGATCGCCAACGGAAGGATTGCGATCCAGGACTCTCATAATTACGAGAGCATGAGCGAGATCATGTGGTGCGGAAGTATTTCACATAACGGCCTGACCGGTCTTGGCGCTGAGAAAGATTTTGCTCCGCACCAGCTGGGACATGAACTGAGCGCCAAATTTGATATCGCCCACGGAGCCAGCCTTTCCGCCGTTTGGGGAGCCTGGGCAGAGTATTCCTGCATGGAAGATGTAGACCGGTTTGTGCGCTTTGCCGATAAGGTATGGGGAATTTCCGGGGACAATAAAGAAGAAGTGGCGCAAAAAGCGATCAACGCCACCGTAAATTACTTTAAGTCACTGGACATGCCGACCTGCTTTTCAGAAGCCAAAGAAATCGGCATTAAGACAGAGGACGAACTGTGGGCTATGGCCGACGGATGCTCCTACAAAGATACGAGGACCATAGGGGCTTTCCGTGTCTTAAATAAAGAAGATATCTTTAATGTATACAAATTGGCAAATAAATAGTTGATAAGAAGTACCATTTATTATAGAATGTTATAGAACAAAATGATTAAGGAGGAAATTACGATATGGTATCCGCAGGAGATTTTAAGAATGGGCTGACCATCGAATACGAAGGCAATATTTATCAGATTATTGAATTTCAGCATGTAAAGCCTGGAAAGGGAGCAGCCTTCGTACGCGCGAAGTTAAAAAATATCAAGAGTGGGGGAGCGATTGAAAAGTCTTTCCGTCCATCAGAGAAGTTTGAGAATGCTCACATCGAACGTAAAGAAATGCAGTATTTATATACAGACGGTGAATTATTCCATTTCATGGATCCGGAGACTTTTGATCAGATCGCATTGGACCCGGACACCATCGGAGATTCATTAAAGTTTGTAAAAGAAAATATGAACGTTACCCTCGTTTCACACAACGGGACTGTTTTCCAGGTGGAGGCTCCTCTGCATGTAGAACTTCTTGTTACCGAGTGTGAACCGGGAGAAAAAGGAAACACAGCTCAGGGCGCTACGAAGCCTTGTACGGTAGAGACGGGTGCGAATGTCAATGTCCCTCTGTTTGTCAACCAGGGTGATACATTGAAGATTGATACAAGAACCGGGGAATATTTATCCAGGGTATAAGCTTGTCAAAAAACCAGAAGATCCGGGGGATCATCTGCATTGTCCTGTCGGCGTTCTGCTTTGCATGGATGAATGCGTTTGTAAAGCTTTCCGGAGATCTTCCGTCGATTGAAAAGAGCTTTTTCAGGAATCTGGTAGCCCTGATCTTTGCATTTGTGATGATCAAAAGAAGCGGCGCCGGATTCCGTTTTCAGATGAAGAATTTACACTGGTTTATCCTAAGGTCCTTAGCAGGGACCTTAGGTATTTTTTGCAATTTTTATGCGGTGGATCATCTGGTGCTTTCGGATGCGTCTACGCTTAATAAATTGTCGCCGTTTTTTGTCATTGTATTTTCTTATCTGATTCTGAGAGAAAAAATTACCGTATTCCAGTTGACTTGTATCACATCCGCATTTATCGGCAGTATGTTTATTGTAAAGCCAAGCTTTGCAGCTGTTTCTGTCCTGCCGGCTTTGATCGGCTTTTTAGGAGGCATGTTTGCAGGCTGTGCCTATGCATGTGTCAGAAAGCTTGGCACAAGAGGGGAGAGGGGACCGTTCATCGTCTTTTTCTTCTCCACATTTTCCTGCATCAGCTGTATCCCCTTTATGATCGGGAATTTTCACCCGATCTCAGGACTTCAGCTTGTTTACCTGCTGCTTGCGGGACTTGCAGCAGCGGGAGGACAGTTTGCCATCACGGCAGCCTACACCTATGCGCCGGGAAAAGAGATATCCATCTATGATTACACCCAGATTATCTTTTCAACTCTGCTGGGGCTTTTTCTGTTCGGGCAGATGCCAGACGGGTTCAGTATCCTTGGATATGTGATCATTATCACGGCAGCCGTTGTCATGTTTTTCTACAACAACCGCAGGAACAAAACAGAATAATATCATATTTTGAAGGGAAGTTCTCCGATTTTGGGAGGCTTCCTTTTTTCTATTCTAAATGACTTGTCTTCCTCATATATTAGGGTTATACAGCTTTACGAAGAAGGGGGAGTCCTATGGAAAATACAAGTGAGATCTATCACATACTCCCGAAGTCTGTCCGGGGTCTGATGCAGAAAAGCGGTCTTAAGCCGAGAGAACTTCAGGAGATCAGACTGCGCATTCATCAGCCTGTGATCGTCCGCTATGAAAATAAAGAATATTTTTTGTCTACGGAAGGGAAGCTGACGGCCAGCCATCATTTTGTACATGTTCTCACGAGAGATGAACTGAAACAGATGATGGAATATATCAGCAATTATTCTCTTTATGCCTATGAAGACCAGTTAAGACAGGGTTTTCTGACCGTGAAAGGGGGACACCGGGTAGGGATCGCAGGAAAAGTGTCCATAGAAGACGGCGAGATCAGGACGATGAAGCATATCACTTTTTTGAACATCCGTGTGGCTCATGAGGTCATCGGCTGTGCAGAGGGGATATTTGAACACTGCACGAAAGATGGACAGCTTCTCCCGGTGCTGATAATTTCGCCTCCGGGGAGAGGAAAAACAACGCTTTTAAGGGATATGATCCGCATCGCTTCCGACGGCGGCGAGACTGTGGGTGTGGTGGATGAGCGCAGTGAGATCGCGGCTTCTTATATGGGAGTCCCCCAGAACAAAGTGGGTATCCGCACGGATGTGATGGACGGGTGTCCGAAGTCGGAAGGAATGATGATGCTTGTGCGCTCTATGGCTCCAAATGTGATAGCAGTAGATGAAATTGGGAAAAAAGAGGACGTGGACGCTATGCTGTACAGTGCTTACTGCGGATGTACTTTGATGGCGACGATCCACGGCAAAGATATGGAGGAATTAAAAAAAGTGCCGTATGTTGGGGAAATGATGGAAAGAAAAGTTTTTAAACGCTATGTTGTTCTGAGTGAACAGGGAAAAGCGGGGACTGTCAAGGAAATTTTAAATGAGGAGGGGGTGAGGCTCTATGGTTAAACTGCTGGGTGCGGCTATTGTCATTATTTCCGGCGGTGTTCTGGGATTTTACCGGGCGTCGAGGGAAAGAAAGAGACTGGAGCAGGGGATTGAATTGAAAAGACTTCTATATCTTCTCCAGGGCGAGATCCGGTACGGACTGACGCCTCTTCCCGATGCCATCGGCACAATAGCAGGGAAGATGAATGCCGAGTTTTCGGTCTTTCTCTCCGACGTGTCAAAAAAACTTTCTTCTTATCAGGAAGAAACATTTTCCCAAGTGTGGAAGAATTCTGTGGAGAAGGATCTCACACCGTATGTCCTGGAGAAAAAGATGCTGGAGCCATTGATCACCATGGGAGATACGATTGGTTATCTGGACAAGGATATGCAGGTGAAGACCATTGATTTTACGATCGAGCAGATCGAGGAGAGAATGTATCAGATTAAAGATCAGGTGATCAAGAACTGTAAACTATATCAGAGCCTTGGATTGTCCTTTGGACTTCTCGTTGTGATTATTTTATTGTAAGGAGGATCTTATGAGCGTAAACATTATCTTTCGGATTGCGGCTGTGGGAATTCTGGTCACGATCCTGGTGCAGGTACTGAAACACTCGGGCAGGGACGAACAGGCGTTTTTGATTACCCTTGCGGGGCTGATCCTTGTACTGTCATGGGTGATCCCTTATATCTATGATCTTTTCGAGAGTGTGCAGACACTGTTCACCATTTCTTAGGAGGCGGGCCTATGGTTAAGATTGCACTTTTTGGCATCATAGCCAGTATACTGACGCTGAAGATTAAATCCATCAGGCCGGAGTACAGCCTGGTGATCGGTCTCGTATCCAGCTTATTTCTGGCAATCTACGCATTGGACGAGATGGGGAAGATCATAGACTTATTTGGCTCTATCGAGTCTTATTCAGGAATCCCGGGAACTTACATACAAATTCTTTTAAAGCTGGTCGGGATTTCTTTTCTGTGTGAGTTTGCCTCAAATATATGCAAAGACGCGGGACAGGCAACCATGGCAAAACAGGTGGAGATGGCGGGAAAGCTGTCCATACTGGTTGTCAGTCTGCCGATCTTTCAATCTCTGCTGACGACGTTAGAAAGGCTGATGGGATGAGAAAACGTATCATGCTGCTGGCATTTATCTTTGTCCTGATGTTCGCGGCAAAGGTGTCGGCGAAGGAAGAGGAAGACTTGAGCGAATATTCGTTTGAACAGGTGGAAAAAACACTGGAGAAGGCAAAAATCAGTTTCTCTTATGAGGAACTGGTGAAAAAGCTTATAACAGGAAATATCAAAGGGGCTTTTTCTATGGTCAGACAGAGCGTTGGGGATCAGCTGTTTTCAATTCTTTCGGAAAACAGGAACTTTATGAGACAGCTGATCGCAGTGGCGATCATTGCGGCAGTGTTCAAAAATTTTTCCGATGCGTTTTTCCAGGGGAATACCGGGGATACGGCCTTTTATGTCACATATATGATTCTGATCGGTCTCATGGCGAATTCTTTTTTCTTTTTGAATTCCATCACGGATCAGGTGATTTCTACGCTCATTGATTTCATGAAAGGACTGATCACAGCCTACTCGATCGCAGTGGTGGCAACTACGGGGGTATCCACATCGGTGGCCCTGTATGAGATGTATCTGTTTGTGATCTATATCATTTCTCTTCTGGTCCAGAGTGTGATCTTTCCGGCGGTAAAGATCCTGTTTGTGCTAAAGATCGTCAATCACATTTCACTGGAGGAGAAACTTTCCAGGCTCTGCGATACACTGGAATGGGCCGTGAGAGCCCTGTTAAAGGCACTGCTGGCCGTGGTTCTGGGAATCCAGATGATTCAGGCCATGCTTCTGCCGGCAGTAGATTCCGTAAAAGACGGTATTTTTAAAAAAGGTGTGTCCATGATCCCCGGAGTGGGACAGGGCGTCAGCACGGTGACAACGACTCTGATCGGATCAGCTGTTGTGATCAAAAACAGTATCGGAGTGGCGGGGATTTTTGTTCTCTGTGTTATCATCCTTGTTCCGCTGATGCAGATCGGCGGAATCCTTCTGTCTTATATTGGAACAGGGATTCTGCTTCAGCCGGTCTCAGACAAACGGATCACAGGATCTCTGGATGCGGTGATCAAGAGCGGAAAACTGCTGCTTCGGACCGTGTTTACTCTGAGCATTTTGTTTATTCTGTCCATTGCCATCGTAGCCTTTTCCACAAATATTAATTACTATACGGGGTGACGGCATATGCAGTATATTAAAGCGATTGTTTTTTTTCTGATTCTTATGACACTGGTAAGCCAGCTTTGTCAGGGGGATAAATACAAGCCCTACATCCGGCTGGTGACCGGATTTATGCTGCTGGCCCTGATGATGAGGCCGATTGCCTATGTTATGAATATAGGGCCGGAAGACCTCACAGTATTTTCTAATGTGAATACGGACAGCACAGAATCTTCTTTCAGGAGCCAGGCTCTTGAAACTTATAAAAACCGCGAAGAGAAGAAAATAAAAAAAATCCTTCAGTCCTATAAGATTCAGGCGAAAGAAGTGGAAGTGGATACGGATGATACAAAGGATGATCCGGAGATCGATGAGATTTCTGTGAAGGTTGAAGATGAAGAATCTGAAGCAAAGAAAGTAAAAACAATACTTTTGAACTTCTATAATGTAGATGAGAGTCATATCAATATAAGTGAGTAGGAAATGTATGATGGACAAAAAGGAACTGATCCAAAAAATTGAATCTCTGGGCACAAAGAAAATTGTTTTGATTTTTGTTCTTGGGATTGCCTTGATCGTATTTTCTTTTCCTTCATCAGGGAAGAAAACGGCCAAAAGCACCAAAGACTCAGAAAGCAGTGAGGATGTGTCATCCACGGATGCCTATGTCAAAAAGCAGGAACAACGGCTTGTAGCCGCGTTGAAAAATGTGGAAGGCGTGGGAAAAGTAAAAGTGATGATCACTCTGAAATCTTCAAAGGAGTCAGTCGTCAACAAGGATACACCTTATGAAGAGAGTACAAAAAAGGACGAAAAAGCGGTGAAGGAAGATGAGGAGACCGTTTTAATTGATAAAAACGGGGAGAAGGTCCCTTACATAGTGAAAGAAGTAGAACCTGAAGTGGAAGGAGTTGTAGTGGTCGCACAAGGCGGAGGAAGCGATATTGTCAACCAGAATATCGTCGATGCGGTGAGTGTGTTGTTTCACATTTCATCTTATAAAATAAAGGTGTTAAAAATGGAGGACTAGGAAATGAAGAAAATCGTGAAAAAAAATCAGTTAATCATCACAACTCTGGCTGTTATTATAGCGGTCGCGGGCTATGTAAATTATACGGGTCAGTACATCACTACAACGAAGGACAAAGCAAAGACGGTCAGCAATACGGCAAAAAATGCCTCTCAGAGCCAGGCAAAAGATGACATCACAGATGTGGGGGAAGCGGTGCTCACGAATGCCCAGGTGGGAAATTATGTGGCAAAGGCGAAGCTTGAGAGAGAACAGACCCACAGCAAGGCAAAGGACACTTTGGAAGAAATCATCAAAGACAAAACAGTCAAAGACAGTGTAAAACAGGATGCAGTAGATAAGCTTGCTACGCTGGCAGAGCAGATGGAGATGGAGACAGCTACCGAAAACCTGCTGGGCGCCAAGGGATTTTTGAATTCCATCGTGACCATTCAAAATGGAAACGTGGATGTCCTGGTGAACCTGAAAGATGTCTCCAAAGTGGAGAGAAGCCAGATTGAAGATATTGTCACGAGAAAGACCGGATGCAAGCTGGAAAATGTCGTGATCACATCCATAAAAACAGAAGATTAAAGGTTTTGTGTGTAAATTCCGGGGACAGGGATTTGCACACTTTCTTTTTTCTTGCATAACATCGATAACTTTTGGTATAATTAACATACTGTATATGAAGAATCATAAAACAGAAGAAAAAGTTTTTAGAAGCAATCAGCAGGAGGCTTTTTATGGAAAATAAAAGTAGTGGTTATAAGATTCACGAAAAAGGGATGCTCGGAGAAGTAAAGATCGCAGATGAAGTGATCGCGATCATCGCAGGGCTTGCAGCGACAGAAGTCAAAGGCGTGGCAGGTATGTGCGGCAATATAACGAATGAGCTTGTGAGCAAACTCGGTATGAAGAACCTTTCCAAGGGTGTGCGTGTTATCGTTGAGGGAAGTCATGTCAGTGTTGATCTGGCCATCGAACTGGACTATGGAGTCAGCATTGCACAGATTTCAAAGAAAGTACAGGAAAAGGTTAAGACAGCCATAGAGAATATGACAGGCCTGACCATCGACGAAGTCAACGTAAGAATTGCCGGCGTAGCGCTGGAAGAAGAATAATCAAAAGATGCGGAGCTGTGAAAAGCAGTTCCGTTCTTACTGTGTAGAGAAAGGACCGTAAGATGACAAGGAGTAAATTAAGAGAGCAGATGTTCCGTCTGTGCTTTTCCATCGATTTTCACACAAGCGAGGAGTTTGAAGCGCAGGCAGACCTGTATTTTTCAAATAATGATTTTTTCAGGAACAAAGAGAAAGACTACATAAAGACAAGGACTCTCGATATGCTTTCCCGTCTTGAAGAAATCGATCAAAAGATCAATGAAAACAGCAAAGGCTGGGATATTAAGAGACTGGGAAAGGCAGAGCTTACGATCTTAAGAATTGCAGTCTATGAAATAATGTTTGATGAGGATATCCCGGATAAAGTGGCGATCAACGAGGCAGTAGAACTTTCAAAGACTTACTGCAATGAAAAGGCTGCCTCATTTATCAATGGGATCTTAGGAAAGATTGGTTAAATGAACAAAGTATTTTCAGTGGCGCAGATCAATGCGTATATCAAAAGAATCTTTCAGAGCGATTATGCCCTGAACCGGATTTATATCAAGGGAGAAGTCTCAAACTGCAAATACCATTCTTCCGGTCATATCTATTTTTCATTAAAGGATGATAAAAGCCAGATTTCCTGTGTGATGTTTGCCAATCAGAGGATCAGCGGGCTGGATTTTGAGATGGAAAACGGACAGACGGTCATTGTTTCGGGAAGCATCAGTGTGTTTGAGAGAAACGGAACCTATCAGCTTTATGCCAACGAAATCTCTCTGGACGGCATCGGACGGCTCTATGTGGAGTTTGAGAAGCTGAAGGAGAAACTTTACAGGGAAGGTTTATTCGATCACGAAAAGAAAAAGCCGATTCCCCAAAATCCGAAAACCATCGGCATCGTGACGGCGAAGACAGGAGCCGCCATCCACGATATTATGAGTGTTGCAAAGCGGAGAAACCCGTATATACAGCTGGTGCTGTATCCGGCACAGGTTCAGGGTGACGGGGCGGCAGAGACGATTGTGAGAGGTATTGAGACACTGGACCGCTATGGAGTTGATACGATCATCATTGGCCGCGGAGGCGGATCGATTGAGGATCTCTGGGCATTCAACGAAGAGAAGGTTGCCAGGGCCATTTATGCAGCCAAAACGCCGATCATCTCCGGGACAGGCCATGAGGTGGATACGACCATCGCAGACTATGCGGCAGATTTAAGGGCAGCCACACCCACGGCGGCGTGTGAACTTGCAGTTCCGGATCTTCGGGAGACACTGGATGCGATTGACGCAAGGAAAAGAAGCCTTTCTGTACAGATCCGCCACATTCTGCGGAATTATGAACTTCGTCTGGAACAGTACAGCGGAAAACTGCGCAGGTTTGATCCCAAGCTTCAATTACAGGAGCAGAGAATGACGCTCGCGGAACTGGAAGACCGCCTGACAAAGAGGATGGATTATCTGCGGAACCGTTATCAGCATCGGCTGGAACTATATGCACAGCGCCTGCACGGACTTTCCCCTACGGCAAAACTGATTGGAGGATATGGATATCTGTCGGATCAGTCCGGACAACCGGTAGTGTCGGCGAAACATATTGCCAAAGGGGATGAAATACAGATTACGATTTCAGATGGATCGCTGAAAACAAAAGTATCGGAAGTTACTTTAAATAAAAAATAAATACAAATGCTGCAGCTGGAGAGATAAATTTATCCGGCTGCAATTTTTTTATTTCGTAGTGAAGGTCTACGGCCCTATATTTCGGGAAAAACCTTGTCACGTTTGTCTGTTTTGTACATAATTTATCTGGAACAAATATTGTATAAAATGTAAAAATATGATATTATAATAAAATACAAAATCGCCAACTATAATATACTTCTCAGGGAAGTCGGCAGGCGGCCAAGCCATCCGTTCCGAGCCTTACGGAAAGGGGTGGTGTTTATGAGTACATATGAGGAATTTATGGTTATCATAAATATGGCGCTTTTGATAGTAGCCATCCTTTCATTCACACATAAAAAATAGTCGCCCTGCTCCCTGGAAAGTGTAGGACGACTATCGTTTGAACTCGCCGGGACGGATGGACTTTAACCATCGTGCCGACTTCCTCGATAAGTATATTATAATCAATTACAGAAAATTTGTAAAGCCGAAAAAACCGGTCAAAATGGACATAAATTCCACTTGAAAAATTCATTGAACAAAAGGTGCCAATCAACGACAGTTTTTTACTGCCATTGGAGGAGCGCATTTCAAAGCGCGACGGAAATGGCAGTAAAAAACTCATGGGTTTCATTTCAAATTAAATATGATATAATGAAGAAAATATTTTTGGAAAGGAAATCAGGTTGTAACTTATGGCAAAAAAGAAGTTTAGTATTGATGAGGGATTCAGCCAGTTAGACGATATATTAAAGAATTTAGAGCAGGAGGACATAAAGCTTGCCGATGCGGTAGAACTTTATACAAAAGGAGTCTCCACTCTAAAAGAATGCAAGGATTCTCTGGACCAGGTGGAAAAAGAGCTGATTATATTAGAACAAAACGGAGAGAACAATGAATGAGTTTGATCAGGAACTTAAAAAGCGCATAAGTCATATTGAGGAAATTCTGGATCATTATCTTCCGAAACCGGAAGGTTTTCAGAAAACAGTGCTGAAGGCGATGAACACAACGGTAAAAGCCGGAGGAAAACGGCTGAGACCGATGCTGATGGAAGAAACCTACAAGATGTTTGGGGGAAAAGAAAAAGTGATTGAGCCCTTTATGGCTGCGATCGAGATGATCCATACCTATTCCCTGATCCATGACGACCTTCCTGCTCTGGACAACGACGATTACAGAAGAGGGCAGAAGACGTGTCATATCGTCTATGGAGAAGACATGGCAATTCTCGCCGGAGATGCTCTACTGAACTACGCATTTGAGACTGCTTCCTCCGCGTTTGCTTTAGAGGATGCAGATCTTCCCAAGGTGGCAGAAGCCATTCGGATTCTTGCCCGGAAACCGGGTATCTACGGAATGATCGGAGGACAGGCGGCAGACGTGGAACTGGAGGGCACTGTGCTTTCGATGGAGCAGATCATGTTTATCCACCACAACAAAACGTCTGCTTTGATTGAAGCGTGCATGATGATCGGGGCGGTGCTTGCCGGTGCATCACCAGAAGACGTAAAAGCCATGGAAGAATGCGGGCGAAAGATCGGTCTTGCCTTTCAGATCCAGGATGACATCCTCGATATCACAGGACAGGAGGAAGTCATCGGAAAACCGGTGGGAAGCGATGAGAAAAATCAGAAGACCACATATGTTTCGATCAAAGGACTGGAGCAGGCTGGGAAAGATGTTGAGAGGATCTCACTGGAGGCAGTGGAGATTCTGAGAACCTATGATACATCCGACGGTTATCTCACAGGTCTGGCAGAATACCTGATTCACAGAACCTGCTAGACTGCAAGGAGTATGTATAAAAAGGACTGCCAAAGGAGTAGACATGTTAGAACAGATCAATCATCCCAATGATATAAAAAAAATAGAAAGAAAAGATTACCGGCTTTTAGCCAAAGAGATTCGGAAATTTCTGCTGATGAATGTCAGCAGAACAGGAGGCCACCTGGCTTCTAACCTGGGGGCAGTGGAGCTTACAATGGCACTTCACACGGTTCTGGATTTTCCGAAAGATCAGCTGGTGTTTGATGTGGGACATCAGTCGTATGTCCACAAGATTTTGACAGGAAGAAAAGACGGCTTTGCATCACTGAGGCAGTTCCACGGCATGAGCGGGTTTCCGAAACCCACGGAGAGTGACTGTGATGCGTTCCACAGCGGACACAGTTCAACCTCCATCGGCGTTGCCCTGGGACTGGCACAGGCCAGGGATTTAAAAGGAACAGATGAAACAATCGTGGCAGTGCTTGGCGACGGAGCGCTTTCAGGAGGCATGGCCTATGAAGCGCTGAATAACATGGCAAGGCTTCGGGAAGAAAAGAGAAAACTAATCGTCATTCTCAATGACAACAAGATGTCTATCTCAGAAAATGTAGGAGGTATGTCCGGCTATCTGAATAAAGTTCGGTCCAAAAAAGAATATGTAGATTTTAAGGGAAACGTAGAGAAATCACTGATGCAGATCCCGGTCGTCGGAGAGCCGATCGCCAAAGGACTGAAACGTTCCAAAGATTCCATCAAGCAGCTGTTCGTTCCGGGCATGATGTTTGAGGACATGGGAATCACTTATATCGGCCCTATCGACGGGCATAATACTCCTCTTCTGATCGATACCTTTGAGAGGGCAAAACAGCTGGATGAGCCGATCATTATTCATGTTGTCACGAAGAAGGGAAAGGGTTACCGCTATGCGGAAAAGGAACCGGCCAGATTTCATGGGGTCGGGCCTTTCTCTGTGCGCACGGGGAAAAATCTGCCCGCGCAGTCTTCCGGGGGGCCTTCCTACACAGATATATTTGCAGATACTGTGACGGAACTTGCAAAAAAAGATGAAACGATCACGGCAGTCACGGCTGCGATGCCGGAGGGAACCGGGCTTGAACGATTTAAGGAACAGTTTCCGGAGCGGTTCTTTGACGTGGGTATTGCAGAACAGCATGCTATAGCGTTCTGTGCGGGAATGGCGGCCAAAGGTCTCAAACCGGCAGCAGCTGTTTATTCCACATTTCTTCAGAGAGCTTATGACCAGATTCTTCATGATGCGGCGATCGGAAGACTGACGATGCTGATCGGAGTAGACCGTTCCGGGCTCGTAGGAGCCGACGGAGAGACACATCAGGGTATTTTTGATGTGTCCTATCTGTCGTCGATACCCAATGTCACGGTCATGGCACCGGTCAACGGCAGAGAGTTAAAAGAAATGGTGACCTATGCCCTCACAAAAGGAGAAGGGCCCATGGCGGTAAAATATGCAAGAGGAACTGCTTCCACACTGTTTGAAGACGAATTTACGCCGATTTTGAGGGGAAAAGGCAGTATTCTCAGACAAGGCAGTGAGATCGCGCTCCTCCCCCTTGGCAATCTGATGGAAGAAGGGGCGGCTGTCTGTGAAAATCTCGTAAAGGAAGGATATAAACCGACACTCGTGAATCCTAGATTTGTGAAGCCTCTGGATGAAGAACTGATCTGTTCTCTTATGAAAAACCACCGCCTGATCGTTACGATGGAAGAGGGCGTGTTAAACGGCGGATTCGGACAGCAGGTAACACAGATTCTGGCAAATCATGATTATAAGGGCAGGGTCCGGAATATCGGAATTGACGACCGGTTTGTGGAACACGGTTCTGTTAAACAGCTGAGGAAGATGCTTGGCATCGACAGTGATTCGATGACAGAAAAAATCAAAGCTTGGATTGGAGATAAAGGATGAAAGAACGATTAGATGTCCTGCTGGTGAAAAAGGGGCTGGCGGCATCCAGGGAAAAGGCGAAGGCGATCATCATGTCAGGTGTGGTTTTTGTAGACGGACAGAGGGAAGACAAGGCCGGTACTATGGTCAAAGAAGAACTTCCCATCGAAATAAAAGGAAAGACCTTAAAGTATGTCAGCCGGGGAGGGCTGAAGCTCGAAAAGGCAATGAAACAGTTCAATATTCAGCTTACGGACAGGGTATGCATGGATGTTGGAGCGTCCACTGGAGGTTTTACCCACTGCATGCTCTTAAACGGTGCCAAAAAGGTATATTCTGTTGACGTGGGGCATGGACAGCTGGACTGGGGCCTGAGGAATGATGAGAGGGTCGTGTGCATGGAGAGAACAAATATGCGCTACGTGACACCGGAAGACATAGAGGAGCCAGCGGGTTTTGTTTCCATCGACGTGTCTTTTATCTCTCTGACCAAAATTCTTCCGGCCGTCTATGGAATTTTGGAAAAAGGCGGGGAGGTAACCGCCCTGATCAAACCGCAGTTTGAAGCAGGCAGAGAAAAGGTCGGGAAAAAAGGCGTTGTGAGAGATCCGTCCGTTCACGGGGAAGTCATAGAAAAAATCACGGATTTTGCAAGCAGCAATGGATTTGAATTGTTACATCTTGATTACTCTCCGATCAAAGGTCCGGAGGGAAACATCGAATATCTCCTTCATATGAAGAAGACTGAAGAAAAGCAGCACGAGAACAACCTGAGAGAAGAGATACCGAAAGTGGTAGCGGCATCTCACGGTGATCTGGAGAAGATAAAATAGCAGAAGAAGGAAGACAATGAAGAATTTTTTGATTATGACCAATGAAGAGAAAGACCCGGGATTTTCCACTTCCAACAAGATAAGGGAGTATATTGAATCAAAAGGCGGAGCCGCTTTTTTGAGAAAAGATTTTACGGAAGATACCCAGTCCTATTCCAATATTCCCGGGGAAGTGGAATGTGTCATTGTACTCGGCGGAGACGGAACCATGCTGCATGCATCCCGCCTCATAGCACCTCATGATCTCCCGGTGGTGGGAGTGAATCTGGGCACCCTGGGATTTTTAACGGAAATTGAAATGTCTCATCTGTCGGAGGGGATTGATGATCTTCTCAATGACCGTTTTCATATCGAGGAGCGGATGATGCTGGAGGGATGTATTTTCCACCGCGACATATCATGTTACAGACTGTCTGCTCTCAACGACATCGTTATCACGAGAAGCGGTTTTTCACGGATCATTTCATTTAAGATCATTGTCAACGGAGAACTTTTAGATGTGTATGCGGCAGACGGAGTCATAATCTCAACGCCTACCGGGTCCACGGGCTATAATCTCTCCGCAGGAGGCCCGATTGTAAATCCGGAGGCAAATGTTATTCTGATCACACCGGTCTGTCCCCATTCTCTCCAGGCAAAGAGCATTGTCCTTGGCGAGTGGGATACCATTGAGATCCATATCCAGAAGGTCAGAAAAACACAGCTTGAGGAAGCACTTGTAACCTTCGACGGCCAGGTGGCAGAGCGGCTGAATCCGGGAGATATCATAAAGATTCATAAATCCCGGAAAGTTGCGAAGGTTGTCAAGGTTCAGGAAAATAGTTTTTATCATACGCTTCGGGTGAAAGTTGGTGGAAAAGCATGAAAAAAAAGAGACAGCAGGCGATCATCGAACTCATCACAAAGCAGCCGGTCGAGACACAGGAAGAATTGACCAGCCTGCTGAATGACCAGGGATTCAGCACGACCCAGGCGACGGTTTCCAGGGACATCAGGGAACTGGAGCTTACGAAGATTCCTCTGCCGGACGGAAGGCAGGCATACGGGCTTTTAAGTGCCAGGGAAAAAGAGGTGGCAAAGTCCTATCAGAGAATTTTAAATGATGCCATTGTTTCCATGGAGACATCCGGCAATCTGCTGGTCATTAAGACAGCATCAGGTATGGCGATGGCCTGCGCCGCGGCGCTGGATGATCTGGATCTTCCCGGACTCATGGGGTCCATCGCCGGAGACGACACGATTTTTTGTGCCGTAAGAGAACAGGAAAACGGCAGTGATGTCATCAGGGAGATCCGTCTGATGATGGAGAGCACAAGTGATAAGTAGGTGAACTATGTTACAGAGTCTGCATGTAAAAAATCTAGCTTTGATTGACGAGATCGAGATTCATTTTGATGAGCACTTAAACATACTGACCGGTGAGACGGGGGCGGGAAAGTCAATCATCATCGGCTCTATTGAAAGTGCCCTTGGAAAGAAGGTTTCCAGGGATATGATCAGGCCGGGGAGCAGTGAGGCGCTGATCGAGCTCTTGTTTTACACGGAAGATGAAGAAATTTTAAATGATCTGAAACAAAGGGATCTTCCCGCAGAAGACGGCATGATCCTTGTCAGGAGGGTGATATCGGAGAAGCGGAATGTAAACCGCATCAATGACTGTACGGTGACGTTAAAGACCCTTCAGGAGGTCTCAGAAAGGCTCATGAACCTTCATGGACAGCAGGAACACCAGTCACTTTTAAATGAAAAAAATCACAAATCAATTTTAGACCATTTTTTAAGCCAAAATGGGAAACAATATAAGAAAGACACAAAGGAAGCATTTGAGGCACTTCAGAAACTTCTGAACCGCAGAGGCGACTTTGAGACAGATGAAGCCCAGAGACTCCGGGAGATGAGTTTTTTAAAACACGAGATTCAGGAAATAGAGGATGCACATCCCGTAAAAAATGAAGATGAACTTCTGGAAGAAACATATCAAAAAATGATGCACAGCCAGGAGATTATGGAAGGCGTGAAAAAGGCTTATGAATGTACCGGAAACGAATCTGAGGTTTCCGTGGGAACTCTGCTTTCAAGCGCCTTAAAAGAGATTCAGGGGATTGTGAACCTGGATTCCGGGCTGACAGATTCCTATGAGCAGCTGCTTCAGGCAGAAGATATTATCAATGGATTTAATCAGCAGATTTCAGATTATATGTCGTTGATGGAATTTGATCCTCAGGAGTTTTCCGAAACAGAAGACAGATTAAATCTCATAAACGGACTGAAAGAAAAGTATGGAAGAACCATTGAGGATGTCTTAAACTACAGGCAGCAGGCCGAGGAAAAGCTTTTAATCTATGAACACTATGAGGAAGAAAAAAAGTGTCTCATGGAAAATATATCCAAAGCTGAAAAGACATTTTATCAGGCGGCCGAAAAGCTTTCAAAAGAGCGGAAAAAAGCCGCAAAAATATTGGAGCAGCAGATTTTTAAGGCGCTCTCAGAGCTTAATTTTCTCTCTGTCTGCTTTCAGATTCAGGTATCGGCGGCAGAAGGAGTTCATGCCGACGGGACTGACAAGGTATCCTTTATGATCTCCACGAATCCCGGACTTCCGGTGAGACCTATCGCGGATGTGGCATCTGGAGGAGAACTTTCAAGGATCATGCTTGCAGTGAAATCTGTCCTTGCGGATGTGGACCGTGTGGGAACGTTGATTTTTGACGAAATTGACACGGGAATCAGCGGGGAGACGGCCAACAAAGTGGCCAGAAAAATGGCTGTCATCGCAAAAGACCATCAGGTACTGGCGATCACACATCTTCCTCAGATTGCGGCCATGGCGGATTCACACTACTATATTGAAAAACGTGCAGACAGGAAGAAGACGACAACGACCATACAAAAACTTACAGAGGCGGATTCTCTCAGGGAATTAAGCCGCATGATCAACGGAGACGACATTACGGAGGCCGTTTTAAAAAATTCAGAAGAAATGAAAAGTTTAGCAAATGACGCAAAATTATACTGAGTGTTTTTCCATGGTTTCAGACATAATAAAAAGGATGTATCACATAACAGGATACGTCCTTTTTTAAATCATTTTTGATTTAATCTGTTTAGGAGGAAACCATGAGAAAATACTATTACCGCAAAATTCTCATTGCTCTGTTTGTCATAAACATCGTTGGAATCTGCGCCGTTTATTTCAAATACTGCAGAAATGTACTGCCCAACGCCATCGAACTGACGATGGGAGAGAAAGCCTGTCTCAAATACGACGTTCCGGCCGTGGGAATGGTCAAGGATCAGAAGATCAAACTGAACCAGCCGTTCGTGCTGACCAAAGATTCGGTGGGGCAGGATGAGATCAAAGCAAAGCTGTTCGGCGCCATACCTTTAAAAGACATTAAGGTGAATGTCGTCAAACAGAAAACATTGGTGCCAAGCGGAAAGATTGTCGGCATTTATGTAGAAACCAATGGGATCCTTGTGCTGGAAACAGATATGATCACCGGAGTGGACGGAGGAAACCATTCCCCAAGCTCCAATAAACTGTATCAGGGTGACTATATTCTGTCAGTGAACGGTTCAAAGGTTGAAACAAAGGTTGATTTTATGAAAAAGATCAACGAATGCAATGGAAAGGAAGTTACCCTGGAAGTGATCCGGAACCATAAAAAAACAAAGATCAAAGTTAAGCCTGTGCAGTCTGTCACAGACAGCCAGTACAAGATCGGCGCCTGGGTCAGAGATAATACACAGGGCATCGGAACTATGACTTATGTGGCCGGAACCGAATTCGGAGGCTTAGGACATGGTATCTGTGATATGGATACCGGAAAGCTGATGGACATCAAGGGCGGATACCTGCTGACTCCGCAGATTGACACGATCCAGAAGGGGAAATCAGGATCTCCGGGAGAGATTGTAGGAAGCATTTTTTACAAGGAGGCAAATCTTCTGGGAACCATCCGCAAGAATACCAAATACGGCATTTACGGTACGACTCAGTCGGATAAGAAAGACAAGGCTTACCGAATCGGCTATAAACAGTCGGTGAAGAAAGGCAAAGCGCAGATCATAAGCTGCATCAGCGGCAGGAGAGAGACTTATGACATTGAAATCAAAAGTGTGGATCAATCCAACCATGATGTGCTGAAAGGGATGGAGATTGAGATTACAGATCCAAAACTTTTAAAGCTGACGAATGGTATCGTTCAGGGAATGAGCGGGACTCCTATCATTCAGAATAACCACATTATAGGTGCAGTGACCCATGTGTTTGTGGATGATTCGACAAAAGGGTACGCAACCTTCATTGAAAACATGCTGAATTCCTCTAAATAAGATGATTTTGCTGTTATTTACAAAAAACTTGCGAAGGATAAGGGGTGTTTGTAAAGTTTGCAAAAATATATAATTATATTGTAAATAAAAACAGAATCGGAGGACTTAACATGAGCAAAATTAATGTGGCAATCGCGGATGATAATCAGAAAATGGTCAGTATGATGACTCAGCTTTTAAACTTAGATCAGGAGATCGAGGTCATCGGAAGTGCCGGCAACGGGGAAGCAGCCGTGGAGATTATCAAAGAGAAAAAGCCGGACGTTGTTCTTTTGGATATTATCATGCCGAAGCTTGACGGAATCGGGGTTTTGGAAAAGCTTCGTGATGAGAGACTTGAAAAACAGCCGACGGTGATTATGGTGACTGCCATGGGTCAGGAAAGTGTTGCCGAAGAAGCGATGGAGCTGGGTGCATCTTATTTTATCCTAAAACCATTTGATTCGGAAATGGTAATCCGAAAAATAAAACAAGCAAAATTAGACAAAAAAGTACAGAAGCCTTTTGTCGCATTAAAGGAGCAGGAAGGTCTGAATAAGAACCAGCTGGAGATCATTATCACAAACATTATCCATGAAATAGGTGTGCCGGCTCACATTAAGGGTTATCAATATTTGAGAGATTCCATCATGCTGGCCATCTACGACATGGATATTCTGAACTCCATCACGAAACAACTATATCCAACAATTGCCAAACAGTTTGGTACTACATCTAGTAGAGTGGAACGGGCGATCCGCCATGCCATCGAGGTAGCCTGGGGACGCGGGAAAATGGATACGATTGATGCGCTGTTCGGATATACGGTCCATGCAGGGAAAGGGAAACCGACAAATTCAGAATTTATTGCACTGATTGCAGATAAAATCAGACTTGAATACGGAGATCGAATCGTGTCGCAAAAAATGTCTGAAAATGATGGAAGATAGTAAATATTGTTTGATTATGCGATTGACAAAGGGGAATATGCTTGATATATTTCTCTCTTAGAATGGTTAGATTTGGATGGAGGGGTATACATAATGTATGATAAACGGAAAATTTTGATCGCCGTCAGCAGTCAAAATGAGGCTAAAGAACTTTGCAGAGAAATGGAGAATGAAATGCAGGTAGTGGGAGTGGCTTATGACGGTGCTTCCGCAGTAAAGCTGATTAAGGAACATGAGCCCGATGTGGTAGTGATCGATATTGTACTTCCGGTCTTAGACGGACTGGGTGTAATCGAACAGTGCAACGGGACGATGGACGACGACAAGATACCTTCTTTTATTGCAATTACCTCCATCGGCAATCAGAGACTGATCGAGTGTATCAGCCTTATGGGTGTCGACTACTGTATGATGAAGCCGTTTCATACGAATGTCTTAATGGACAGAATTAATCAGATGATGAGAATGAAAAGAGTAAATAATAACTTCCAAAAGACATTTGAGGTGAAAAGCGAGCCGGTCAAAAAAACGTTTACAGAATATGATATCCAGAA
Organism: Anaerostipes sp. AF04-45; assembly: GCF_003461725.1. Classification (NCBI taxonomy): domain Bacteria; kingdom Bacillati; phylum Bacillota; class Clostridia; order Lachnospirales; family Lachnospiraceae; genus Anaerostipes; species Anaerostipes sp. AF04-45. The sequence goes on along the minus strand of NZ_QTXQ01000006.1, from coordinate 11,929 downwards.
AGATGTGACAAAGATCATCAGAGATCTGGGAATTCCTGCTCATATCAAAGGATATCAGTACATTAGGGAAGGCATCATCATGGCGATTCATGATGTCAACATGATGAATTACATAACAAAGCTGCTATACCCAACAATTGCACAAAAATATAAAACAACTTCCAGCAGTGTGGAAAGAGCGATCCGCCACGCCATAGAAGTGGCATGGAGCAGAGGAAAGATCGAACTGCTGGAAGAGATGTTCGGATATACGATCAGTGCCGGCAAAGGGAAGCCGACGAATTCTGAATTTATAGCGCTGATCGCAGATAAACTCAGGCTCGAATATCACATGAACGCCTCTTAAACCAAGAGGAAAACCGCCAGAATGCTTTTTCGGTTACTGTTCTTTGATGCCTGAGATATCCGGGACGCACATCATAGAATAATTCGTATGGTAAATGACAAATCCAGGCTTTGCTTTCGGCGGTTTTTTCAATTCCTTTCTCTGTATATAGTCGACTTCTACTTTTGGTGCCTGACGGCCGCTGGAATAAAAAGCGGCAAGCCGCCCGGCCTCTTCAAAAGTAGCATCCGGCAGAGTGTCCGCCTGCTCTTTTTTTACGATGACATGAGAGCCAGGCATATTTTTTGCGTGAAACCACCAGTCGCCGCCGTTGGCAAATTTAAATGTCAGTTCATCGTTCTGATAATTATTTTTGCCTACATACATATGAAATCCATCAGAGGATACAAAGTGAAGAGGTTTTGATTTTGCCGGTTTTTTCGTTCCCTTAGAACCGCGCTTTTTCAAATATCCATAATCTGAGAGTTCCTGTTTGATGGAGGAAAGATCCTGTTCGTTCTCTGCAAGATTCAGGGAAGACGCGATTGATTCCAGATGCATCAGGTCATCTTTTGTCTCAACCGTAAGTTCGGAGAGGGCTTCATAGGTCCGTTTCAGCTTATTATATCTGGCAAAGTACTTCTGTGCGTTCTCCTGAGGAGTCTTGACAGGGTCAAGGGGGATGGTGACTTCTTTATTGGTGTAATAGTTCAGGCATTTGAGGGATTTGGATTCAGGTTCAAGACCGTATCCATATGCCTGAATTAATTCTCCATATATCTTATACTGATCTCTTTTCTCCGTATCGAGCAGCTGTTTTCTCTGCAGATCATATTTTTTGCTCGTGCGTTCGATGGAAGTCTGGACAATTTTTCTAAGGTCGGCAGACTTCTGTTTCATTCTTGTATATTTTTCCTTCTCAGAGTAATAGATGACCAGAACATCGCTGATGGATGGAAAGACTTTCACTTCATAAGACGTCTTATAAGACGTCATCGGAAAACAGGAAAATTCTTTCGGCTCCCCGTTTTGATAAATGATATTGGGCACATATTCGTGCTTTTCAACGGAAACCGCCAGCTTTTTCAGTTGGGAGTAGAGACCGGAGCACTGGTCCTGAGTCAGGGCATCTGTAGACTGATTGCCGTCGACTCCGGCGCGGTAGCAGATTTCATTTGCCAAAAACGAGCTCATGCCCGTGATGGATGAATAAAGTGCCTTGGTGACCGGTACAGGTTTTGGCTTGATTCCGGTTAAAAAGTCTTCCAGAGTCAGAGAATCTATATCCTTTTTGTGCTGTGTGGGAGGCATAGAGTAAGTCATGCCGGGCAGGACCTCCCGCTTGGAGCTCACGTTGGCTCCCACGTGTCTTATGCTGTCGAGGATCATTCCATCCTGTCCCACGAAGATTAAATTGCTGTGCTTGCCCATCAGTTCGATGATCAGTTTCTTTTGGCAGACATCTCCCAATTCGTCCAGATGTTCCACTGTGATCTCAATGATTCTCTCATAGCCCGGCTGTTCTACGGAGATGATACGCCCGCTGCCCAGATGCTTCCGAAGCAGCATACAAAAGTTGGGGGCCTGTATCGGGTTCTGTTTGCCCTGGTTCGAAAGATAGACGATCGGCAGGCTCGGACTGGCAGAAAGATGGAGCCTTAGATTTTCCCGGTTCTGTTTGATCACAAGGGTGATTTCATCGGCCTCGGGCTGATAAATTTTATAAATTCTTCCGTTTAATATTTTTTCGTTTAGTTCGTTTACGATATTTGAAATGACAAATCCGTCAAATGCCATAGCTGCACCTCCATTTTTTAGTCAATCGTATTATATCACGCCGCGCCCTGTTTTGGTTGATTTTTTGCCGTTAATACAGGTATAATGGAAAGGTAATTTTCAGAATATGGAGGACCGAGCCAATGATAGATGAACAAAATAAAACATGGTCAGACCGCAGTCATCTGCTGTGGTGGCCGATTACCTTTACAAAATACAGAGTTGAGAATCAAAGATTATATACGCAGACCGGACTTTTGTCAACACATGAGGAAGAATGCCTTTTATACAGAATTATGGATGTCTCCTATGAGAGAACTTTCGGAAACCGAATCTTTGGCACCGGAACGATCCGCCTTACCACAAAGGATGCCTCAAATCCAGTGATCGAGCTTAAAAATATTGCTGATTCCAGAAGGGTAAAGGATCTCCTGAGCCGGTGGATCGAGGAAGAACGGATCGCCAAACGGGTTGTGGGACGGGATATGTACGGCGCAAGCAGCCATATGGAGGAAGATTTTACAGACAGAGATATGTAAAACGGTTGACAACGAAAAGACAGACTGGTATGATAACTAAAGTATTTAGCATGGTAGCGAATTATCACTTTAGTGTATTGAAGTAAAAAGGAGAAGAATTATGAATCAGAAGAGGGTCCATACGCCGGAAGGAGTAAGGGATATATACGGATTGGAATGTAAAAAAAGACTCAGGTTAAAGGACAAATTAAATCATGTCTTTGCCCTCTACGGTTACGAGAATATCATTACCCCAACTTTTGAATTTTTCGATATCTTTAACAGTGAGAAAGGAACCGTTTCCTCCAAGGAGATGTACAAATTCTTTGACCGGGAGGGAAATACCCTGGTCCTTAGGCCGGACATCACGCCTTCTGTGGCGAGGTGCGTGGCAAAGTATTATGACAGTGAGGAACGGAACCTGCGGTTTGCCTATACCGGAAATGTCTTTTTGAATAATTCCAGCTATCAGCTGAAATTAAAGGAAACCTGCCAGATGGGCGCAGAGCTCATCAATGATCCTTCCAGTCACGGAGACGGAGAGATCATCGCCATGGCGCTGGACTGCTGCCTGAACGCAGGGCTGAAAGATTTCCGGCTGACCATCGGCCAGGTCGAGTATTTCCAGGGACTTGTAGAGTGCATAGAAGATGAAGACGTAAAAGAGCAGTTAAGAGAGCTGATCATTAATAAAAATTTCTTCGGACTGATCGAATTTGTCGAAAGCCTTGACATTCCCCAGGCTGTAAAAGATGTTTTTATCCAGTTCAATGAGCTCAACGGCGATGTGGACATCTTAGATAAGGCCGATGCCCTTGTGTCCAATGAGACATCAAAGAGAGCCATCCGGAAGCTGAGAAAGGTGTACCGGATGCTTCAGGTATATGGGCTGGAGCAGTACATAAGCTTTGATCTGGGCATGTTAAGCCGCCACAATTACTACACCGGGGTTATTTTTAAAGCCTATACTTACGGAACCGGAGACGCGGTTTTAAAAGGGGGCCGCTATGACAACCTGATCGAACAGTTTGGAAAGAAAGCTCCGTCCATCGGATTTGCCATCGTGCTGGACAGTCTGATGATGGCTATGGAGCGCCAGAAAATCGAAATGGAGGCCGATTCCACAGACATGCTGATCATCTATGAGGAGGCCGCTATGGAAGCCGCCATTCCCGCAGCTGCGGGCTATCGGAAAAAAGGAAAAGCAGTCATACTGGAAAAGAAGGACAGAAACCTGGAAGATTATATAGCAATGGCTTCGGATCAGTCGATCGGATGTGTTTTATATTATGAAACCGGGGATAGCGTCAGGGATTTAACGAAAGGGCAGTGAGATGAGATATATAACATTTGCATTGGCAAAGGGTAGACTTGCCAAGAAGACATTATCTTTGCTGGAACAGATAGGGATTACCTGCGAAGAGATGAAAGATGAAAAGACAAGAAAACTGATTTTTGTAAACGAAGATCTGAAGCTGAAGTTTTTCCTCTCCAAGGCCAGCGACGTGCCCACTTACGTGGAGTACGGGGCGGCAGACATCGGGGTGGTCGGAAAGGATACGATCCTGGAAGAAGGACGGAATCTTTATGAGGTGCTGGACCTGGGATTTGGCAAATGCAGGATGTGCGTGTGCGGACCAAAGGAAGCCAAAAAGTATTTAAACGGCAGTCAGCTGATCCGGGTGGCATCCAAATATCCGAATATCGCGAAAGAGTATTTCTATAATAAAAAACTCCAGACCGTGGAGATCGTAAAGCTCAACGGTTCCGTAGAGCTGGCGCCGATCGTGGGTCTCTCAGAGGTTATCGTGGATATCGTGGAGACAGGTTCTACGCTGAGAGAGAATGGTCTGGAAGTATTGGAAGAGATCTGCCCGCTTTCCGCAAGGATGGTCGTGAACCAGGTCAGCCAGAGAATGGAGCAGGAGCGGATCAGTAAAATTGTGACTGCATTAAAGAAGTTGTTAGACGAGAAGAAACAGGGGTAGTGCCATGAGAATTGTAAAAGTAAATGAAGATTCCATCGCGGATATTTTAAACGATCTGCTGAAGAGAAGCCCGAATCACTACGAGGGCTATGAAGAGCAGGTCAATGCCATCGTCAATGATGTAAAAGCCAGAGGCGATGAGGCGGTGTTTGAGTACACCGAGAAGTTTGACGGAACAAAGCTTACGGCAGATACTGTGCTGGTGACGGAAGCTGAAATTGAGGAAGCTTATGAAAAGGTTGAACCAAAGCTTCTTGATGTCATAAAAAAGGCCATCGTAAATATCCGTGACTTTCATCAAAAGCAGAAGCAGAACAGCTGGTTTGACACACAAGAGAACGGCATTTTGCTTGGACAGAAGGTGACTCCGCTTGCCAGGTGCGGAGTGTATGTGCCGGGAGGGAAGGCGGTCTATCCGTCATCTGTGCTCATGAATATTGTACCGGCCCATGTGGCAGGGGTAAAAGAAATTATCATGGTGACGCCTCCGGGCAGGGACGGCAAAGTGAATCCGAACACTTTGGTGGCAGCGAAAGAGGCAGGTGCGCAAAGAGTATATAAAGTGGGAGGTGCCCAGGCGATAGCGGCTCTGGCTTTCGGTACAGAGACAATTCCGAAGGTGGATAAGATCGTGGGACCGGGAAATATTTACGTGGCGCTGGCGAAAAAAGCAGTGTACGGCAATGTGAGCATCGACTCCATCGCGGGACCGAGCGAGATTCTCGTGCTGGCCGATGACAGCGCCAATCCCCGGTATGTGGCCGCGGACCTGTTATCCCAGGCGGAGCATGACGAGATGGCCAGTGCCATCTTGGTGACGACGAGTGAGACACTGGCCAAACAGGTTTCTGAAGAAGTTGACGGATTCCTGAAAAAGCTTTCACGAACGGAAATCATGCAAAAATCTCTTGATTCTTTTGGATATATACTGATCGCTAAAGATTTAAAAGAGGCAGTGGACGTGGCAAATTCCATCGCCTCAGAGCATTTGGAGATCATGACGGAGAATCCCTTTGACGTTATGACAAGGATCGAGAATGCGGGAGCCATATTTATCGGACAGTACAGCTGTGAACCGCTGGGTGACTATTTTGCAGGACCGAACCATGTACTCCCGACCAACGGAACAGCCAGATTCTTCTCTCCGTTAAGTGTGGACGATTTTATCAAAAAATCCAGTGTGATCTATTATTCCAGGGAAGCTCTGGAACCGGTGCACAGAGACATTGAAACATTTGCGGAACAGGAAGAGTTGACAGCCCATGCCAATTCCATTAAAGTGAGATTTGAAAACGAATAGAGAAAGGAAGCAATATGAGTCGCAGCGCGGAAATTATCCGGAACACAAGTGAAACGAAGATTAAACTGTTTATCGATCTGGACGGCAGCGGAGCCTCTGAGGTGGACACAGGAATCGGTTTTTTCGACCACATGCTGATCAGTTTTGCAAAGCATGGATTTTTTGACCTGAACGTGAAGGTGGACGGCGACCTGCATGTGGACAGCCATCACACCATTGAAGACACGGGGATCGTACTTGGTGAAGCGATCAAACAGGCAGCAGGAGACAAAAAGGGCATAAAAAGGTATGGTTCCTTTGTACTCCCGATGGATGAGACCCTGATTTTGTGCGGCCTGGATTTGTCAGGAAGGCCTTATTTTGACACAGACCTCAGCTTTACTGCGGACAGGGTCGGCGGATTTGACACGGAGATGGTCCGGGAATTTTTCTATGCGGTATCTTACGCAAGTGCCATGAATCTGCATATCAGACAGCTCTCAGGCACCAACAACCATCATCTGATGGAAGGAGCTTTTAAGGCTTTTGCAAAGGCTTTGGATGAGGCCACCGGCATGGACCCGCGCATTACGGACGTGCTTTCTACGAAAGGGGCATTATAGATGGAACGACAGATAAAAATTATTCCCTGCATTTACGGGGGAAAGCCTGCAGAAGCGGCAAAAGCGTATGATCATTCAGGTGCGGATGCCGTCGGCTATTATGACGAGAAAATAACTGCGGAGACCGTAAAAGAGATTGCAAAGGATATTGACATCCCGCTTTATGCCGGAGGAGGCATTGAAGACCTGGAAGACGTAAAAAAGATTTTATATGCCGGAGCGGATAAGGTCTGCCTTGGGAAAACGGTCCTTGTGGATAAGGAAATCGTGAAAAGGGCCGGGGACAGGTTTGGAAAGGATCAGATTATTGTGTCCATGGATCTGGAAAGACAGGAAGATCCCGTATCCTTTGCGAAGGAAATGGCGAGGCTCGGAGCCGGAGAACTGCTTTTGCTTGCAGACAAAGGATATGAAACTTTTGCATCCCTGATCAAAGAAATCAAAGAAGTATCCGGACTTCCGGTGATGGTGAGCATTTCTGACCCGAAAGAAGCTGTACGGATCTTAGAACTTGCAGGTGCTGATGATTTGGCGGTAGCATCCAGAGAAGCGTTTGGAGTCATGGAACTGAAACACGACTGCAGAACTGCGGGATTCGGCGTCAACACCTTTGAAAGTTCCATGAGTTTTGATGAATTTAAATTAAACAGTGATGGAATGCTAACGGTAGTAACTCAGGATTATAAGACCAATGAAGTGCTCATGGTTGCTTATATGACAAAGGAAGCGTTTGAAAAGACCATCGAGACCGGGATCATGACTTATTACAGCCGCAGCAGAAAAGAACTATGGACCAAAGGAGATACCTCGGGACATTACCAGTATGTAAAGTCTCTGACCATTGACTGCGACAAAGACACGCTTTTAGCTAAGGTTGAGCAGGTGGGAAATGCCTGCCACACAGGAAGCTATTCCTGCTTTTTTACGGATCTTGTGAAGAAGGAATACAAAGATGACAACCCGATGGAAGTGTTCCAGTCCGTCTACGATGTGATTATGGACCGCAAAAAGCATCCGAAGGAAGGTTCCTATACGAATTATTTATTTGAAAAGGGAATTGATAAGATCCTTAAAAAAGTAGGGGAAGAAGCCACGGAGATCGTCATTGCGGCGAAAAATCCGGATGTGGAGGAAATGAAGTACGAGATTTCTGATTTTCTGTACCATCTGATGGTCCTGATGGCAGAGCGGGATATGACCTGGGATGAGGTGACCAGGGAATTAATTGAAAGAAAATAATTGTCATTCGCTGTCCGATTTGATATAATTGCCACATGAGCAAACCAAAGAACCGTGGTTTGATAAAGGAGGCAGGACATGCACGCATATTTATCAGAGTTTGTCACATATCTGATCAAGTTTATTTTTTTGCTTGCCGTATCGGTAGGAGGCGTTTTTTTCGGAAAGAAGATGGCTGTCGGCAAGATGCAGAAGAAAGCGCAGCAGAAAGCAAAGAATGAGCAGAAACCGGATCAGGAATAAGATGTGTAAGATAGAATGGAAAGCCTTCTGATGCAGCAGAAGGTTTTTCTTTGCTGTAAAGGAAGCTGCCGTCATAGGCATCTGTCCGGGCAGAATAGTTTCATATTAATTTTTAGGAGGATGGAGATTTGAAATCGTATGGAGTAAATGAATTAAGGAAAATGTTCCTTGATTTTTTTGAGAGCAAGGATCATTTGGTGATGAAGAGTTTTTCTCTGGTGCCTCAGAATGATAAGAGTCTTTTGCTGATCAATGCAGGTATGGCCCCGTTAAAGCCATATTTTACAGGCCAGGAAGTGCCCCCGAAGACCAGAGTTGCGACTTGTCAGAAGTGTATCCGTACCGGAGATATCGAGAATGTCGGAAAGACAGCGCGTCACGGAACATTTTTTGAGATGCTCGGAAACTTTTCTTTCGGGGATTATTTTAAGAAGGAAGCAATCCGCTGGTCATGGGAGTTTTTGACTGAGGTTGTGGGACTTGATCCGGAACGTTTGTATCCTTCTGTCTATCTGGATGACGACGAGGCATTTGAGATCTGGGAGAAGGAAATCGGCATTGCTCCTGAGAGGATCTTCCGTTTCGGAAAAGAGGACAACTTCTGGGAGCACGGTGCAGGTCCATGCGGACCGTGTTCAGAGATTTATTATGACCGGGGAGAGAAGTACGGATGCGGAAGCCCTGATTGTACGGTGGGCTGTGAATGCGACCGCTACATGGAAGTATGGAACAATGTCTTCACACAGTTTGAAAATGACGGAAACGGCAATTACGAAGAATTAGACAATAAAAATATTGATACTGGAATGGGGCTTGAGCGTCTGGCTGTCGTAGTCCAGGAAGTGGATTCTATCTTCGATGTGGATACGATCAAAGCGATCCGTGACAGGATCTGTGAACTGGCAGGCGTGACTTATGGCGCTGATGAGAAGAATGACATTTCTATCCGAGTGATTACAGACCATATCCGGTCTGCGTCCTTTATGATTTCCGACGGTGTCATGCCGTCCAATGAAGGCCGCGGATATGTGCTGCGCCGTCTGATCCGCCGTGCGGCAAGACACGGAAGGATGCTTGGCATGAAGGAGCTGTTTTTGGCCGGACTCAGTAAGACCGTGATCGCAGAGTCCAAAGACGGATATCCGGAACTGAAAGAAAAAGAAGAATTTATTTACAAGGTTCTTACAACAGAGGAAGAACAGTTCAACAGGACCATCGACCAGGGGCTTCAGATTCTTGCGGACATGGAAGAAGCCATGTCCAGAGAAGGAAAGAAGGAGCTTGCAGGCAAGGATGCCTTTAAGCTCTATGATACTTATGGGTTCCCTCTGGATCTGACAAAGGAGATTCTTGAGGAAAAGGGCATTTCCGTGGACGAAACAGGATTCCAGAAAGCCATGGAACAGCAGAGAAAGCAGGCGAGAGAGGCCCGGGAGACGACCAACTACATGGGAGCTGACGCAACGGTCTATGAACAGCTGGACCCTGCCATGACCTCTGAGTTTGTCGGCTATGACACACTGACCTGCGAGTCAGAGATCATTGCCATGACCACCGATAAAAATCTGACCGACTCTTTAGTTGAAGGCCAGAGGGGAACGATCATCTGTTCCAGGACGCCGTTTTATGCCACAAGCGGAGGACAGGAAGCGGATCAGGGCGTGATCCTGAGTGAAAATTCTTCTTTTGCCGTGGAAGATGTGATCAAGCTTTCCGGTGGAAAGTTTGGACATGTCGGATATGTAAATGAAGGAAATTTAAGTGTCGGCGAAAAGGTTCTCTTAAATGTCAATGAGAGAAATCGACGTCAGACAGAGAAGAACCACAGTGCTACCCATCTTCTGCAGAAGGCGCTGCGCACCGTGCTGGGAAGCCATGTGGAACAGGCCGGTTCCAGCAACAACGCGAAGCATTTGAGATTTGACTTTACTCATTTCTCTCCGATGACATCGGAGGAGATCAAAAAGGTGGAAGATATCGTAAATGAGGAGATTGCCGCGAATCGGCCGGTAGAGACAAAGCTGATGTCCATGGACGAGGCTAAGAATACCGGAGCTATGGCTTTGTTTGGCGAAAAATACGGGGATGAAGTGCGTGTCGTTTCTATGGGAGATTTTTCTGTGGAATTGTGTGGAGGAACCCATGTGGCTAACACGGGATCCATCACTGTATTTAAGATCCTTTCAGAGACCGGTGTTGCGGCTGGTGTCCGCAGGATCGAGGCGATCACGGACAAAGCGGTCTTTGAGTATTATGAAAAGATGGAAGAAGAACTCATGGAAGCCGCAAAGGTTGTAAAATCAACGCCTGCCAAACTGATGGCACGCCTGGAAGCCCTGATGACTGAACTGAAAGAACTTCACAGCGAAAACGAGTCCCTAAAGAGCAAACTGGCAAAGGATGCTCTTGGAGACGTGATGGATCAGGTGCAGGATGTAAACGGAGTGAAACTTCTGGCAGCGAAAGTGGCGGACGTAGACATGAACGGCCTGCGGGAACTCGGCGATTCCCTGAAAGAAAAACTTGGAGAGGGCGTGATTGTACTGGCATCTTCTCTGGGCGGAAAAGTGTTCCTTGTGGCTATGGCTACCGACGGGGCACAAAAAGCTGGAGCTCATGCGGGAAATCTGATCAAAGGCATCGCAGGATGCGTCGGAGGAGGCGGAGGAGGCCGTCCGAATATGGCCCAGGCCGGAGGAAAGAAGCCGGAAGGAATCGATGATGCGATCGCTAAGGCTAAGGAAGAATTGGCCGGACAGCTGAAATAAATCAAAACGAATGAAGTACCATTTCAAACCGTGAGGAAAACGGAAGAAAAAAACCTTCAAACTGAGTTATTTTAAATTTTCTCAGTTTGAAGGCTTTTCATTTTTATGCCGCAAAAACAGGCGGTTTGAACATAAAGATTAGTTTAGTATGCTTTTACAGATTTACTCTTTGAGTATGCTCCGTATACTTTCTGGTTTGTTGAATCGTAATAGTAATATCTCACCTGAACGTAGTATCTTGCGTTTTTCTTTAATCCTGTTTTTGTATATGTGTTTTTACCTAATCCTGTTGTTTTATAAGTGGCTTTTTTCATACTGCTGCTTCTGGAATAGCGGAAACGGAATCCACGTCTTGTTCCGTCTGCTTTTGTGTAAGTCTTTGACTTTGCTGTGAATCCAACACCTTTGCCGGATTTGCCTTTGACAGACAAAGCAGAGGCCCTGCCAACACTTAACTTTGAGAATTTTGCAGTGAGTGTTACATTTAATCTGTCATCCGGAACTGTGGTCACTGTTTTTCCGTTGTAGGTCCATCCGACAAACTCATAACCTTTCCTCCCGGCTGCCTTGTAGCTTTTTTTGTTCCATCCGGGAAGTTTACTGCCGGCGGTTCTGTTTGATAATGTCGTAATGGATTTATCTTTATATCCTTTTAAAATCAGGTTTGTATTTTTTGAGGATTTTATGATATTGACTTGACAGATCGGATCACTGCCTTCATCGAAATCAAACGTTAAATGCTGTTTTCCTACGGCAAATTGATTGAAATAACTTTTGTAGATTCTTACAGACTCGTTTCCGAGAATATAATCTTTTCCGCTAGTTAAGGTTTGGGAACCGTTTTTGATGGCTTTTAAGGTGCGACCGTTACTAACGATTCCTATGACTATATCGCCTTGTTTCGATAAATCGAATGTCTGTGGAGTCTTAACAGATGCATTTACCATCGGTGTTATTTTGATGGTTCCGAGGGTGACAGCGGCTATTGCATTGTTAAAGTCATTTCCGGCAGAAGTCACGGTAATCGTGTAATCACCTTCCAGTAATGTATTTAAGTCGGCCTGCGTAAAAGTAAAGGATACCTCACCATTTTTAGTGGCTGTGACTTTTTCTGTGATTGATATTGTCAATATTGGTTTACACTTTTTTCTCAAGAATGTTCGACCTTAT